>NZ_JAMTCC010000011.1:0-129138 GCF_025370265.1 Shewanella septentrionalis
CGTGAACTATTTTATTGAGAGGATAGGCTTAAAATAATGCTATTATCTTGATTTATATTGAAATGAATTAGAGGGCTGGAGGGCTTATATCTCCAGCTACTCGATTATACATTTTTTATTTACCACTTTTTCTTCTATTGTCTTCTTTACAAAGCATTTGGCAATTCAGGGAAGTCGTTTTCCCTCCTTCATGCCAAGGTGTTATATGATCAGCTTCCATTTCTTCGATTTTAAAATGTTGGCTACATATTACACATATCCCTTTCTGTTTTTCGTATGTTTCTCGTTTTTGGTTTGGGCTAAATGCACGAATATTAAGGTGCTTTTCTTTGCGAGTTACAACATAGGTATAAATACCTTTTTTATTTCCAACATCTTCGTCTTCCATTAAGTTAGCAATTTCAGATTCTAGTTTATTTGAATCGAACTTTTGAGATTTGTATTCGTTATATAATCCGCCCCATTCCACGCCTTTCATCTCTTTTCTGTATTTAGGGAAGACAGTTTTAACCCAATTTATAACGCTCTGAAAATAAAGCCAAATTTCGTTAGCATTAGGTTCGTGTTGATTTTCAGCCATATAACTTTCAATATGGTCATTACTTATCCATTTTATGGTTGTTTCAAAGTAGTCCTGTCTAATTGCCGAGCCGTTAAGGAAGTCACCACCTAAACCATAAGCGGCACAGTTATTTTTACTAAAATACCTTTTAGCGTCAGTGACCCACGATCCTGAATAAACTGCATTTCTCAATTCTTGTTCAAAGAGTTTTTCACCTGCAATATTTATTGTTTTGAACCACTCTAACTTTTCACTATCTGTACCACTACATAGATATACCATAAGCTTGTAGTTTAAGATTTCATCCTTTTCATCTTTTTGAAGGTTATGAAAATACCGTTCATTGAAAGCGAAATCACCTTCTATGTATTGACAAATAGAAATAGTTCGCTGTTGCCCATCAATCACTTCAAAGTTACCATCCTCACGGACTGCCCAATACAATACATTTAAAGGATATTTTTTTATAACAGTATCAATAACTGCATCTCTTTGGCGATCTTTATAAATGAATTCACGTTGATACGGCGGCCTTATATCTAGCTTGCCTCCATACCCTATGACTCCTCCCTCAAAGTTGTCTTCATAATTAGATGTTAATTCACGAATGGTTATTTCTTTTAGGGTTATATTCATAGTTTTTTGCTCTTAATTATTATTCTGGTGTAAGGAACGGTTACAACACCATTTATCATCATATATAAATCTCCATTAACGGCGCCACGTTTCTGAACCTCTTTCCTATAATATTTGTGCTCAGGTTTGTAAGGTTGAATTCCTATTTCAAGACCAGAGTTTGCTATCCCCACTCCTATTATTTCAAATTGTTCAGGATTATATTTGTCCATAAATGTGATTGGCACCCCCATAAAACCATCATAGTCAATTGGAATATCCTTTGTTTTATTGACATTGATAGCATCAAAGTTCTCATATTTTTGATATTCTTCAGGATTATAGTTTTTATAAAGAATTAAGTCCTCATGCCTTTTTTTCAAATCAATATTTGTGAACCAATGAACTCCAGAGACTCGAATCATTCCTTCTTTTCTGTCGGCTGCCGTCGCATAATCTTCGTAATGTTTGTTAATGAAGTGTGCCGCGCCACCTTTGAAACCGAAGCCTAACCAAAGTTTATTATCCCTAATTAATGGGAATATTTCTTTGTATTTAATGGCATTTTGGTGCCCAACTATGATAAATTTTTTATCGTGGTCAATAAGTTGAGCGATATACTCTCTGAAAAGAGAAAATGGTGGATTTGTAACGACAATATCCGCTTGCTTCAGAAGCTCTATACTTTCTTCACTTCTAAAGTCTCCGTCGCCATTTAATTGTTTTATCCCTATATCGCTTGCATCCGGAAGCATATTTCCATTTTTGTCTCCTTCATACTCTAAATATATAGCTCTTTCAGCATTGTTTGTGCTGAATAAGTCCATGTCTTGGCTTTTGTAACAGGTGGTTATTAGTTTCTTTAACCCAAGTTTCTCAAAGTTATATGAGAAATAATGGAAAAAATTACTCACTCTTGGATCATCGCAGTTACAATAAACAACTTTCCCTCTAAAATGCTTTTTATAATGTTTTAACTCTCTTTCAATGTCTGAAAGTTGAGTATAAAACTCATCTTTTTTATTAGATTTTGCTTTGTTTAAGTTAATGTTTTGCGCTTTTTCAGTCATTTAGACTTTTACCTTATTTTTTATAACGTATAACGGTTCAGAGTGAGGTATAAGCCAATGCAGGTATCACCCTTTAAAACTGTTTGATTGGAAATATATCAAACATCAATAATTATCGGTCTGCACATTAGCGATCATTTGATATAGAATAGTCATTTTTTTCTCGCCTAATGGTCTAGTTTCACGCGCAGAAGGTCTGGTGTAACGGGGATTAAAGTATAATTTGGTTTACAATTGAAGCACCCTACTGCGCAAAGGGGCATAGCATTTTCGCTTGAAATCAATTGATGGCCTCTTCAAAAAATAACTAACTATTAAATTAGTAAGTGCCTTTAAAATATCATAAATTTAGCATATTTTCCATCGATTTTGGCTCAAAAAAATTTCATTGATATACGAAAAGATTACTATTATTGCTATGAAGTTTTTGAAAAAACTACCTTAAATAGAGGCGTTGCCTGAAATTCGATTAGGTAAAGCTACTCTCTATCTACCTAGTGTTACGGTGTTAAATTAATGATAGGTTTCACTAATTTGTTATGGCTAGCTGAATCATCGAATTCTTAGAATTAACTAAAATGCCACCCTAAGGTTTTTATGTATGAAATTTGGTTGCGTGGAACTACTTCTTATATAACATGCATTCTTTGTGTGATTTATAAGGCTTTGATATAACTATTTAATTTATAATATCTGCCTATCTAAAGTTAACGCAAAAATGCCACCTTAGCTCGTTTTGCATTGTCCACACTTCTCGCCGCTATAAAATCCAGTATTTTTTGAGGAAAAATTGCCACCTTAAGAGAAGTTTTGCCTGTAAATTTGGTTGCGGAAAACTACTTTTTTGCAAAAATTCTATTATTTATGCATGTTATATGTGTTTGATGTAATTAGTTTAGTTCTAAAAATATACCTGTAGAAAATTAATGCAGAAATGCCACCTTAGCTCGTTTTGCATTGTCCACACTTCACGCCACTCAAAGATCTTACGTTTTTTGCAGAAAATGACACAAAAATACCACCTTAAAGAGGTTTTTTGCCCGAAAATTGGTTGCGTGGGACTACTTTTTTACACAACCCCAGCCCCTTCAAAGGGTTCTAAGTTGCTGATATACTTACCCTGAGCGGAAATAACTGAACACGTAAAATTAATGCAAAAATGCCACCTTGGCACGTCCTATATTCTCCACACCCCACGCTGCCAGCGTAGTGGTTTGACTTTCATGCCAGCGGATAATTGAGACACCCCAGCGCTGACGATAAGATCGCCCTTGTTGATACCCGTTAAAATCTCAACGCCTTGGTTACTCACGCGCCCTAGGGTCACCATAGTCGGCTTAACTTCACCCGATTGGGTTTGATAAACCCACACTTGCACTTGGCCATCTTGATCGCGTTTATCGATGGCGGTCACGGGTACTATGCTGGATGCAAGGGCGCTTGGATCTTTAACTAAGGCTAAGGTTAACTCGGCGCTCATCCCAGGAAGTAATTGAATATCTTGGGGTTGAGGCAATGAAAACACCACTTCATAGGCTTGAGTACCTGGGGTGACTTGGGTGGAGTATTCTTTAAATTTGGCGTCGAAGCTCTGCTCGGGAAAGGCGCTAAAACGCACCTTAGCGGTAAAGTGAGCTTGATCGGTATATTGCTTCAACCCCGCCGCCATCGCCTCGGGCACTTGAATGCTCACATCGAGCAAGTTGTTGTTTTGCAATGTTAACACCCCTTGATTGGCCTGCACGATTTGGTGGTTATCCACTAAACGTTTAGCAATCGTGCCGCTAAAGGGCGCGGTTAAGCGAGTGTAACTCAGCTGATCGCGTGCAGCGGCTAAGGCGGCGGTGGCCGATTTGAGTTGCGCTTGCGTGCTATCAAACTCAGACTGTGAAATCAGTTTACGATTGAGTAGCTCGGCCTTACGTTTAAAGTCGGCGGCTAACAGTTCGTGCTCGGCCTCACGGGTCATTAAGTTATTTTTGGCATCCCTATCGTCAAGCTGGGCGAGCAGGCTACCTTGAGCGACTCTTTGGCCTTCGACTAATGTCAGTTCGGTTAATTGCCCAGAAATACGGAACGACAATTCGGCGCGGCTGTTAGCGGAAACGCGGGCTGGAAAAGTTCTAAAATCTCCAGCTTCTACATTGAGCACTTCAAACAGTTTAACCGGACGGACAGTGTCCACTTGTACTGAACTTTCCGCAGGCGAACAACCACTGAGCAGGGCTGGAAGCAGCATAGCCAGTGGCAAGAGTCGATATGATTTCATGGTGGCGATTTCCTAGTTAACAAGTTGTCAGCATTTCTGGGCGCGAAGATACCAGCTAAAGTAGTTGCAATAAACGGGATACTTTGGGATTATCAGTCCCACATAATGAGATTGAACTTAAGGTCAAAATGAAGACAGAGGACTTAGCGTTATTCCACAGAATTGCTGAAACCGGTAGTTTGATTGAAGCGGCTGATTTACTTAACTTGCCAAAATCGACTGTCAGTCGGCGTTTGCAAGCCTTGGAAGATGAGCTGAATATTAAATTGTTCCACCGCCAGAGCCGCTCCATGACGCTCACGTCTGCGGGCAGTCATTTCTACCAGCGCTCGCAAAACATTCTGGCCCAGCTCGATGAAACCCTATTCGAAATGACTAATGATGATGCTGAGATCAGCGGGCATCTGCGTATTCAAATGTTCCCTATCCATAGCATGAAAATCTTGATGCAAGCCATTTTCCGCTTTATGGATATGCACCCAAAACTCACCTTAGAAGTCATCAGCAGCTCAGAATCCGTCGATATGGTGAAACATAATCTCGATGTGGCCTTTGTGGTTGAGCCTGCGTTGGATACCTTAGATTTAGTAGTGCGGCCGATTTTTACCACTGACTTACGTTTTTACGCCAGTCCGCAATATTTAGCGACGCACGGCACACCTAAAACACCGAAAGAGATTGAAGCGCATAATGTGTCTATGTTCCGTTTATCCAACGGCAAAATTTTTAATGAGTTATTTATCGGTTCAGAACAAGAGGTGAGAGTCAGAGGCAATTTCTGCTCCAACAGTGTTGAAGTGGCGGTTGAGTTTGGATTGCAAGGACGCGGTATAGTGTATGCGCCTGCTGAAGTCGTGGATGAATATGTACAAAGCGGTGAGTTGGTGACCCTTTTACCTGAAATCCAGCCCCACCAAGGCGAGTATTTCTTAGCTTATCCATCAAGACGTTACGTGAGTTTAGCCTGTCGACGCTTTATCGACTACATAATGCAAGAGTTAGTGCCAAATGGCGTGCCGATCAACATGAGTGAGCAAGGCCCACGTCGATCCTGCAAAGCCTCTACGGGAGCGTTTTCAGACGATGTGTTGCGCTTTCCCGTTAAAAAATCAAGCTAGTTTACCCCTCGCGAATGGCGTTAGCGGTTGTGATCTTTGTCGGCTCACAGATCCGCTGCGCTAGCCAGTAACAGGCAATCCCCATCAAAATATTGGTCACAGGTAGCGCCAGCAGCAGGCCTTTAACGTCACCTATATAGGATCCTAAAGCCGCCAGCGGCAGCATAAGTAGCACTAAGCGGCACAGGTTGATCACCAGTGAGCTCATAGGTCTGTGATAGGCATTGAGCGAGGTCGCCACAATAATCACTATACCCAAAGGCCCGTAGGCGCAGGGCAACACTAAGATGTAAAAACTCAACCACTCGATCACCAGCGGATCGGTACTGAATAAGTGCGCGATAGGTTCAGCCAAAAAGATCAGTGGAATATAAAGTATGGTTTGGAAGATAAAGATAAATTTTATCGATAGCAGCAGGGCTTCTTTCGCCCTTTGTGGCTGGCCTGCACCTAAGTTCTGCGCGATAAAGGGCATTAAGCTCGACGATAGCGCCATCACCACGATTAATAGCACTGACTCTAAGCGAGTACCGGCACCAAAGGCTGCCACTGCGCTGTGGTCGATATGCGCCAACATGGCCATGATAATGGCATTGGCTAACGGATTGATTAAATTCATTAAAGCAGCGGGTTGGGCTATATGGGCAAGTTTAGTCCAGTTGGCGCGCATTCTGTCGATGTCAAACACTGTCCATTCGAGCATTTTGCGCCTGACAATCAACAAATATCCCGACAAAGATAACGCCACTAACCAAGCGAACAAGGTCGCAATCGCAGCGCCTTGAATTTCTAAGCGCGGAAACGGCCCAATACCAAAAATCAATAACGGATCGAGGATAAGGTTAATGACTGCCGCCAGCGCCATAATCATCGCAGGCGAGCGGGTATCACCGGTGGAACGTAAGCCCTGATTACCCACCATCAACAACACCAGCAGCGGCGCACCGACATACCAGTAAATCATATAGTCGTGGATCAGCGGCAAACTGTCATCGTTTGCCCCGAGTAAGCGAAACAGTGGCTCGATAAAAATGCTACCCAGGGCGGCTAAACTGGCAATCAAGCCAAAGGTCAGCAATAAGGCATCATGCAAGAACACTTTGGCCTTGTTGGCATTACCTGAACCGATAAGCCGACCTAAATTGGTCGAGACTCCAGCACCAATACCAATGGCGATGCTCGAGATCACTAAGGTCACCGGAAAGGTAAAACTGATGGCGGCTAAGGCTTCGGTGCCCAATTGGCTGATAAAAAAAGTGTCAGCGAGGCTGAAACCTAGAATGGTCATAATGCCAATTAAGTTGGGGAGGCTCATGTTGAGCAGTACACGACCAATTGGCGCGGTGAGCAGCCCGTGTCTGTCTTTCATGGAAAAATAGTGCCTTGTTAGCGAGCGGAGGCGAGATTCTAGCAGGATTGTGCGGACTTGAAAAAACCGACATCAAAAAATTGAAGTTTTTTTTATAAATGCCCTTGGATCTCGACACTATCAGCCCCATATCTCAGACAGCAAAAGAGCAGACTCAGGTGTCTGTTTTTTTAATCACAAATAGGCTCGATTGTAGGGCATCAAATCATTAGGAGAGTTCATAGATGAATATTCGTCCATTACATGACCGCGTAATCGTTAAGCGTCTAGAAGTTGAATCAACATCAGCGGGTGGCATAGTACTGACCGGTAGCGCCGCTGAAAAATCAACTCGCGGTGAAATCCTTGCTGTGGGCAATGGCCGTATCTTAGAAAATGGCACAGTTAAACCACTGGATGTCAAAGTGGGTGACGTGGTGATCTTCAATGAAGGTTACGGCGTTAAGAAAGAAAAAATCGACGGACAAGAAGTCTTGATCCTGTCGGAAGCTGACCTGATGGCAGTAGTGGGTTAATCCTCAGCATCAATTCGACATTCCAATTAATCATTAAAAATTTAAAGGATAATCAAGATGGCAGCTAAAGAAGTTGTATTTGGTAATGACGCTCGCGTAAGAATGCTGGCTGGCGTAAATATTCTAGCGAACGCAGTAAAAGTGACCTTAGGCCCTAAAGGCCGTAACGTGGTATTAGACAAGAGCTTCGGCTCACCACTGATCACTAAAGACGGTGTGTCTGTTGCCAAAGAAATCGAGTTAGAAGACAAATTCGAAAACATGGGCGCGCAAATGGTGAAAGAAGTTGCTTCTAAAGCCAACGACGCCGCCGGTGATGGTACTACTACTGCAACTGTACTGGCTCAAGCCATTGTTGTTGAAGGCTTAAAAGCCGTTGCAGCCGGTATGAACCCAATGGATCTGAAGCGCGGTATCGACAAAGCCGTTATCGCTGCAGTTGCTGAATTAAAAGCCTTATCGCAACCTTGTGCAGATTCAAAAGCGATTGCGCAAGTTGCGACTATCTCTGCAAACTCTGACGAATCTATCGGCGAAATCATCGCAACTGCGATGGAAAAAGTTGGCAAAGAAGGCGTGATCACAGTTGAAGAAGGCCAAGCGTTAGAAAACGAATTGGACGTAGTAGAAGGTATGCAGTTTGACCGTGGCTACCTGTCTCCATACTTCATCAACAAGCCAGAAACCGGCAGCGTTGAGTTAGACCACCCATTCGTACTGTTAGTAGACAAGAAAATCTCTAACATTCGCGAACTGTTACCTATCCTTGAAGGTCTAGCAAAAACCGGTAAGCCATTGCTTATCGTTGCTGAAGACGTTGAAGGCGAAGCATTAGCAACTTTAGTTGTGAACAATATGCGCGGTATCGTGAAAGTGGCTGCGGTTAAAGCACCTGGCTTTGGCGATCGTCGTAAGGCAATGCTACAAGACGTAGCAATCCTGACTGGCGGTACTGTTATTGCTGAAGAAATCGGCCTAGAGCTTGAAAAAGCAACGCTGGAAGATTTAGGTACAGCTAAGCGTGTTGTGATCACTAAAGACAACACCACCATCATCGATGGTAACGGTGAGCAAACACAAATTGCTGCTCGTGTAAGCCAAATCAAACAACAAGTTGAAGAGTCAACTTCTGACTACGACAAAGAAAAACTGCAAGAGCGTATGGCTAAACTCGCTGGCGGCGTAGCAGTAATCAAAGTTGGCGCAGCGACTGAAGTTGAAATGAAAGAGAAAAAAGCCCGCGTTGAAGATGCTCTGCATGCAACTCGCGCTGCGGTAGAAGAAGGCGTGGTTCCTGGCGGTGGTGTTGCTCTGGTTCGCGTAGCTTCTAAGATCGCTGAAGTCGAAGTATTAAACGAAGACCAAAAACACGGTGTGGTTATCGCACTGCGTGCAATGGAAGCGCCACTGCGTCAAATCGCCACTAACGCGGGTGAAGAAGCGTCAGTTGTTGCTAACACAGTGAAGAACGGCAGCGGTAACTATGGTTACAACGCCGGTAACGACACTTACGGTGACATGTTAGAAATGGGTATCCTTGACCCAACTAAAGTGACCCGTTGTGCATTGCAATTCGCTGCGTCAATCGCAGGTCTGATGATCACTACAGAAGCTATGGTTGCTGAAATCCCACAAAACTCTGCGCCAGATATGGGCGGAATGGGTGGCATGGGCGGAATGGGCGGCATGATGTAATCTTTGCTGGTTTAAAACGTTGATTACGGCGTTGCTGCTCGCTCACATACACACAACGTATGCTACGCTCACAGCGCCTTGTTCTGAACGTTTTATTCTGCGCAAAAACATCTGCGGTCTATAGCTTAATCGCTTAAACCTAAATTCTTGTAAGAGAAAAATGAAAACCCCGACTCGGGTAACTGAGTCGGGGTTTTGTTTTTGGCGCTGCTGCGCCAGAGAGTTTGATGTTATCTCGGCTGATATAGATGCTGCGAATGGACTACCGCAGCGCTATAAGGTTCAGTATTTCCTAATTGCCTGCCGCAGGCTCTTACACTGTTACACCAGTGACACGCCGTAGATACTTCCCTGTAGGCTCTACTAAAACATCCATGTTTTAGAAGGTCACTGGTGCAACAATGCCAGTTTTGGTGTAACCATTGAGTGAAGAGCTATGCCTATCATCTCTTTGATTTTTTTTGTTTTTTGCTCTGGCAATTTGGGGAAGCGGCGTTTTTCAAGCTAGGTGTACTTATCTACACTTTTTGAGATTTAAGCACTGAAATGACCGTTAAAGTGTAACATCGTACACTTCTGGTTGACTTGTCATTTTCAACAATAAAAAAGTGTACTTATATACACTTTTAGATTGAATGGGGCTGGTTTTAGGGCTAAGGTGTATGAAGTTACACTTTTGGAGATGATGATGGCATCACCGCTAAATCAACAATCCCTCGGCTTGTTAATTAAAGAGCGAAGGAAAAGTGCTGCTCTTACTCAAGACGTGGCAGCCATGCTGTGCGGCGTAACCAAAAAAACGCTGATCCGAGTTGAAAAAGGTGAGGATGTTTATATCTCAACCGTATTTAAAATCCTTGATGGTCTGGGGATTGATATCGTTTCGGTTCAAACCAGCGACACCGAAACTAACGGCTGGTATTAACCCATGAGTACTTCCAAAAAGCTCACGTTAGAGATGCACCTCGGTGATTTAATTATCGGGGAGTTATCCTTTGATGCGACGACCGACACCTTTGCCGTACATTACACCGAAAAGTGGCAGCAAAGCGGATTTCCACTATCTCCAACAATTCCCTTAGATGGCACAGGAAGTACCAGTCAGATATCGATGTTTTTGGTTAACTTATTACCGGAAAACAAAGGATTAGATTATCTAATTGAATCGCTTGGCGTCTCCAAGGGAAATACCTTTGCCTTGATCCGTGCAATTGGTCTCGATACCGCAGGTGCTGTTGCTTTTGTTCCTAAAGGGACTTTGCTGCCTGAAACACAATTACGGCCAATTAAGGTTGAAGAAGTTATTCAGCGAATTGAAGATCCCACAATGTGGCCGATGGAAATTTGGGACGGCAAACCTCGACTGTCGGTTGCGGGTGTGCAACCTAAATTAAACCTGTTTTATAACGGTGAAGAATTTGCATTTGCCGAAGGCGCACTGTCATCTACCCATATTGTTAAATTCGAAAAATATCGCCATTTAGTGCTCAATGAATTTATGACGATGCGCTTAGCCAAGGCGATTGGAATGAATGTGGCTAATGTTGATATCGTTCATTTTGGAGATTACAAAGTACTCTGTGTCGAACGCTTTGACCGACGTTATATGCCAAATGAGCAAAGGGTATTAAGAAGGCATATTGTCGATAGCTGCCAAGCACTTGGTTTTAGTGTTAGCAAAAAATATGAACGTAATTTTGGTTCAGGGCGTGATGTTAAAGATATTCGTGAAGGGGTAAGTTTTAACAGGCTCTTTAGTCTTGCTGTAAAATGTCGCAATCCAGTGGCTGCTAAGCAAGACATGTTGCAATGGGCGCTGTTCAATTTACTAACCGGCAATGCCGATGCACACGGTAAAAACTATTCGTTTTTTATGACGCCAAGCGGAATGGAGCCAACTCCTTGGTACGATTTGGTCAGCGTGGCTATGTATGAGGATTTTGAACAACAGCTTGCGATGGCAATCGATGACGAATTTGATCCAAACAGCATTTACGCATATCAATTGGCCGCATTTATTGATGGCTTAGGTTTACCAAGAAATCTATTAATCAGTAACTTAACGTCAATAGCGCAAAGAATACCGCAGGCAATAGCGGAGGTGGTTTCAATGCTCCCAGCTCTCGATGAGAGTGAAACAGTATTTGTGGCTCATTACAAAGCGCAGTTGCTGGCGAGATGTGATCGTTACCTTAGTTTTGCCGCCGAGGTCAGGGATGTCGAAGTGTAGTGCTAGCTACATCTTATCACCCAGCGGTAATTTCGCAGGGAAGGGGGCACTCCTGTCACCTTCGTTTTATTTGTTAATTTATAGAGTTGGGCATATCCCATAATTCTTGATTGCTTTTAAAGGCAAAATCAAAGTCGTGGGGCTTCCCCCCCTGATTTTTAATTAAGAGTCGACCAAAAGGGGAAAAGCGCCTGTTCCCCTTTTGGAAATCCCTCGGCGTCCCTAGCGAAGTTACATGCATTAATTAGTGGCTTTGTGCTTATTCGAAAATCGCTAACGCTTCCGATGGTACATCCTGTACCCCGAAAGCTACGCAGACGTCCTGTCTGCGTCACACGCCATTCTTTCAATAAAGAGTCTTCAACGCCCTCCAGCAACTTCGCAGGGGAGGGTGAACTTCTGTAGCCTTGGCGTTGGCTGTTAAACCCAAAAGAGTTATGCCTGTCCTATTTTTCAGTTTGAACAAAGTAGGACATTGACCTTGCTAAACCCGAGGTGACCATATATGTCCCATTTTTGCCGGATTTCTAACTTTATTTGCTTTAGTATGGAAACAGACCATGGCAGGATTAAGATAGGTGCGGTATATAAATTTGATTTTTTATGGCAGAGTAGCCTTTGGTGATGTTTGAATCTATATTTAAAACGTTACCAATGTCTTTTTCTAGGGCGTTAAATAATATATCTTTAATTATTAATGGTTTGTAGGCATTATATTGTGTATTCGCAATTTTAATAATGATAGTGCCCAATGAATTATGATGGAAGGATTGGTGGAGCTTATAAATTGGAAAAAGTTCCTTCAGGAAAGCAGGTGTTACGGGCTGGTGAGTATTTGATTGATAATCAAACTTATGAGCTTGGTAATGAGTCTAAGCTAGATGATGCCTTTCAGATACTTTCTTATTGGCGATATAGTTATGAGCGACCTTTAGAAAATGCGTTGGCTAAAATTCAGCCTGTAGTTAAACCGATCGATACAACAGCTATTTTTGCTAAAAGGTTAAAGCGATTTCCATCGATTGTATTAAAGCTCAAACGATTCCCGAAGATGAACTTAAAAAACATGCAGGATATTGGTGGTTGTAGGGTTATTCTTGCAAATGAGAAAAAGGTTGAGCAACTCTCTAGAGCTTTAAGGAAAATGCCTGAGTTTCGGTGGGAAGATGGATTCAAAATAAAGGATTATATAAAGTCTCCTAAACTTGATGGTTATAGAAGCTTTCATATAATTGGAAGATTTAAAGATACTGATGGTAATGACAAAAAAATTGAAGTTCAACTAAGGACAAGAATCCAACATTATTGGGCAACAGCACTTGAGATTATTGACTTATTCACAAAACAGTCACTAAAAACAAATCAGGGAGAGGAACTTTGGAAAGAGTTCTTTTCTAATGTAAGTCATCAGTTCCAAATTATTGATAATATCCATATTTTTGATAAGTTGTCTGAGAAAGATAAAAAAATTCAATATATAACTAGGTTATTGAAAGATAGGGATTCAGCTAGTTCGGTTTTGACAGTGTGTGATACCGCAAGAGAATTAGGTGTTACTAGCAAACTTAAAGCTTTTGCTAGCTCATTAAAGGTTATAGGTGATGAGCTTGAGACAATTGGTAATGACCGGTATGTCTTACTTGAAATTGATGTAGTAAAAAGTTCTGTCGCCTATACCTTATTTTATAATTATGAGTCTGAAATTGCAGAGAAGAAATATACAGAGTTAGAGAGAAAATTTTCAGATAGAAGAACAAACATGGTTGTTGCACTTGTTTATGCAAATGCAGTTGGTGGTATTAAAGAGGCATATCCAAACTTCTTTGCTGATTCAACAAGATTTAGCGAACATCTATCTTTGATAACAGGGGCTGAGAGTCTTTTTAGGCGAAATTTTTTGAGAAAAGTTTTAGATAAGGCAAATTTGGCTGGACTCTAGTCGCCAGAATCTGGAGAGTAACAAACTACTCATTATTTAATTTACGAGAATTTAACGAGCCAACCATTGTTAAATTTCTATTGTTTTGGACTACTCATTCCGTATAGCCATAATGTACCTTTAGTATTAAAGATAGCGGGCAGGCATATCTTTTATGATGAATGAATTTAGGTAACCAGTTGCGTGAGTCGTGGAGTCTCATTATTGAGTAACCAGGCGGTTTATCTGGTAATTAACATCTAACCTGATAACTTTGGTACATTCTTTATCAGAAATTTAGCG
Organism: Shewanella septentrionalis; assembly: GCF_025370265.1. Taxonomy (NCBI): domain Bacteria; kingdom Pseudomonadati; phylum Pseudomonadota; class Gammaproteobacteria; order Alteromonadales; family Shewanellaceae; genus Shewanella; species Shewanella septentrionalis. The sequence continues at coordinate 13,665 of NZ_JAMTCC010000011.1, forward strand.
AAGCAGGTAGTTCATATGAAAAGAGTTTTTGGGGTATGCCTTGCTTGCTGTTTATTTGGCGGCGCGATGAGCTGTCAGGCAGCGGGTAGTTTTTCTGAGTTACAGTCGGAAGAACTGACACCGGTATTTGACCAAACGATAGACTCTGCCTATGGATCTCAATCTGTCCTTTTAGAGAAAGAGCTTCCAGCCTTAACTACCGATATTCAGAGTTGGAACAAACGCTACACTGGCTTTGATATCAACGAGAATAGCTGGGGTTGCGGTCTTATTGGAAGTAACGCTAAGGTACACCGCATTGCTTATACCTTGTATTTTCAAACTGATAGAGAAGTATGGGTTCCACTGAATGGGAAAACCATCTATCAGTCATTTTGGCAGGTTGTCCATCCCAAACAGGAAGAGTATGTGTGGACATTTGACCAAAATTCGCAATAGCCGATGCGGCACTCGGCCGCGGTAAAATAAACCTGTGAAAATGATTCCCGCTGGTAGTCACCTGCCTTTTATGACTGAGCAACCATTTAATTAAGCGCGGTTAATCGAATGGCTGAGCTGATGAGCATGGCTGTGGGTGAGTTATGTCTGGTTAGTCAACCGCGACTTTTACGCAATTTCGGCCAGCGGCTTTAGCTTGATATAAGGCGCTATCGGCTGCAATCAGTAAGCTTTGGGCGGTCTCTTCACTGTGCCGCAATACTGCACAACCTATACTGATTGTGACGCTAAGTAACTGACCTTGATATTCAATCTTTTCTGCGCTGACGTTTAGCCGCAATCGTTCTGCTATCTGCATGCCGTCTTTCGCATCGGTATGCGGCAATACCACTATAAACTCTTCACCACCATAACGGGCGATGAAATCTGCTGGTCTATATAAGCTCTGCTCCAGTTGTTTTGCGACGGTCACTAGGCAGTCGTCCCCAGCCAAATGGCCATGCTGGTCGTTAAAAGCTTTAAAGTGATCGACATCGAGCACTAACAAGCACAGTGGTTCTTTATGCCTTTTCGCATGGTCTATGTGTATTGCCAGCTGAGATTCTAGATAACGGCGGTTAAATAAGCCTGTTAAGGTGTCTTTGAAACTCTGCTGGTACAGCGACTCATTCGCCCTTTGGGTTGCGACATACAGTCTGTTAACTTCCCATAGTAAGGCGCAGAGTAAGACCATAGAGGAGACCGAACTGCTAATCCTTGCGGCGTACCAACCCAGACTAAAGCGTGCACCAGCGAATAAGGTTAACGTGACATCAATCAGGCTGGCCAGCAGCGCCACACTCAGCCATGTATAGAGCACATTGTTACTGCGGGCGCGCCGTAACATGCAGAGTAAAGCCAGTGCGTTTAGTCCCCATACGAGTAAGGCATAAGGGCTGTGTAATAACTGTTTATAGCTATTTTTAGCGATCAGGATTGGTAACCAGTGGCTACCCCATGTTGCAAACAAAGCCAGTGCTAAACTGCACAACACAGGGATTAATACAAAACCCCACAGCCAATATTTCAGTTGCATCGGCGCAACTTGCTGTGTTGTTCACTTCTGTTGAGCCATCAAAGCCAGCAGGATTAAGGTTGGAAACGATGCATGCCAGAAGACCCAGATCCAAACTGCACTTTGTGCTCCGGCATTGAGTAACCCCTTGGGGGCAAAGACTCCTGGAAACACTAAAAGCTGAACTGTAACTAAGGGGATAAGAAACAAATACGCACTGGCGACAAAACCTGCGAAAACCTGCCTATTACTGGCAAACTGCGACAGCAATAAATACGCGGTGATACTTTCGAGTAGCACTACTGCGGTGCCGTACACAGGTAAAAATGGGGCAATATCGGGTAAAGGTATTGAAATAAAAGGAGAGATCACAAGAGCTGATGTCAGCAGTAAGAGGGCGACAATCACTGCCGCATGTTTATGGGGGCGCTGCGATAAAAAAGGATAAATGTCTGGCACAACCACTCACTGCTTTATAATATTTATTTGTTGTCACTATAGAAAGTTATCGGCGTTTTGACCAGAGTAAACGCAGTGAAGCTGGTTCTATAAGCCTGCTCTTGTTTAACTATAAGCTTGTTTTTTGATTCTTTAACAAGGCCACAAAAATGACCATGGTCGTATCTTTTTACTGATGACTTAGGTTCGGCTTTTAAGCTTTCTAGGCCCCAAACTCAATCCTCCTTTGATTTGGCTATCACGCTGAGGGAATGCGATTTTTAAATCCTGCTCATTTGTACATCCTATGTTATGTTTTTGCTGGGCAGTGTCTTTGGCGGCGGTTCAATAAGTCTAATCACAGAGCTTAATCACAGAGCTTAATCACAGAGCTTAATCACATAACAAAAAGGATGCATCGATGAACGAAGAGCAATACGAGAAGGGTCTTGAGGTGCGTCGTGCTGTGATGGGCGATAGCTATGTTGATAAGGCGCTCAATAGTGCGACAGATTTTACCCAGCCGCTGCAAGATTTAGTTACGGCCAATTGCTGGGGTGAGGTTTGGGTGCGTGATGCTATTTCAAGGCAAACGCGCAGTTTGATTACTATTGCGACGCTGGCGGCATTAAAGGCGCCGACTGAGTTAAAGGGCCATGTGCGAGGCGCGCTAAACAATGGCTGCTCAGTTGAAGAGATCCAAGAGGTCTTACTGCATTGCACCGTTTACTGCGGTATGCCTGCGGGGATTGAAGCTTTTCGAGCGGCAAAAGAGGCGATTGAGGAGTGGCAGGCGCAAAACAGTTAGTTCACTTGGTACTGATCATTTTGAGCATCAATGGCTTTGGGGTTTAGCTGCTATGAGGTTTAGTTACATTGAGGTTTAGTGGTTTTAACATTCGCTAGGGGAGCTGATTTACGCGCATTCCCCTAGCGCATGATGGCTACAAACTTGAACAGTCTGCGCTTATTTTTGTAACTGGGCTTTTGCGGCTTCTACTTTTGAGAAATCCAAACCGAGTTCAAGTACGGCTTCTTTGATCAAGGCCGGTTTTTGCATCACTAGCCCCAGCAGTTGTTGTAATTTTTCGGCTGGGATGCCTAATTGACCGAGCGTACCCATCGCCATTAATGGATTTTCGGTTAATGTTTGAAACAGTTCTTGGATCTTAGCGTCACTGACGTTGTGTTCTTTTAAGATGGCAATAATGGGATTCATTGCATTACCTTGTTGATATGAAAGTTAAACAGGTGCCGATTTTATCACAATTCTGCCAGAGTGGTTGCCCCACACATGCGTACTCGTTGGATTTTGCCACGCTTTGCCTATGCCATTAAGCGCATTAGATTTTATCATCCCTTAAAAATAGAAAGGAACTGTGGTTATGCTTGATGTTGTCGCGAACCAAGACAAAAGTATTGTGGTTAAACAGTTACGATACGGGCGTGATAATGAGGTGCTAGTCGTCGATGAGTGGCAACTGCACCCTGCTGAACATTGGGCGATTTTCGCGACCGACAGCTATTGTGGTTCCTTGCTCGGGCGAATATTAACCGGTGATATTCAGCCCGATGAAGGGACGATTGCTGGCCTGCCGCAACGTATCGGTTGGGTGTCACTTGGGTTGCAGCAAGCGTTGCTGAAGCGCGAGTTAGAAAAAGACGAGTTGGATTACGGTTCGAGTGTCGAATCCTTAGTGTTGGAATGCTGCCAAGATGCCGCACAACTCGCGCCACTATTACAAAAGGTTGGGCTTGAGCCGCTGCGCCTGCGCGGTTTTCGGCAATTATCCACGGGCGAAACACGCAGAGTCATGCTGGCGCGTGCGCTGGCAACGTTACCGCAATTACTGATTTTAGATGACCCTTATGCTGGGCTCGATGTTGAACATCAGGCGAGTTTATCTGAGCTGCTGAGTGAAGTGGCCGCGCATACTCAGTTGCTGATCATCACCTCACGCCAAGAAGAATTGCCGCCGTGCATCAGCCATGTGGCGCTGTTTAATGGCGAGATGCTCAAATCGGGGCAGAGTGTGCACAAACTCAGCCCGCCGATGTCGATTGAGCAATGGCACAATCATCCTGTGATGGCGCAGCTGAATGCATTATCGGCGCAGCGTAGCGATGAACTCTTGGCCTTGATGGAGCGGCAAAGGCACAACGCCGAGGCGTTTGATCCTCTGGTCGAGATTAAAAATGGCAAAGTGGAGTACGTCAGTGGGCTGATTTTCAGCGGCGTGAATTGGCGCATTGAAGCGGGGCAACATTGGCAAGTTCGTGGCCCAAATGGTTGCGGTAAAAGCACTTTGCTGGGGCTGATTTTAGGTGACCATCCTCAATGCTATAGCAATGACATCACGCTCTTTGGCCGACCTCGCGGAAGCGGCGAGAGTATTTGGCAAGTTAAACAACGGATTGGCATAGTATCGTCGGCGCTGCACTTACAGTATCGCGTCAGTTGCTCGGCATTAGATGTGCTACTTTCAGGCTTTTTTGACTCTATTGGTCTGTACCAGAAACCCACTAAACCTCAGCTAGATTTGGCGAAGGAATGGTTGGCGATTTTGCACATGACTGGGTTGGCGAGCACCAGCTTTAAGAAGCTCGATTATGGTCAGCAGCGGTTATTACTAATAGGTCGCGCCTTGATTAAACAGCCACTGTTGCTGATTTTAGATGAGCCGTATCAGGGCTTAGATTTCATCAATCGCACCTTAGTGATGCGGGCGCTGGAGATGATAGCCGAGCATCATCTGAGCCAATTGCTGTACGTGTCGCACCATAGGGAAGATGCCTTACCTGCGATTAAAAACTTTGTCGATTTTATCAAGCAAGATGACGGCTATTCGGTACAGGTGAACTACTGTGAGTCTGAGGATTAAACCCGTTTAAATCAGTAAATGCCACCTATCACAGCAGCTTAACGGCTGCTTATTTGTTTTGAGAGTTTGTCATTATCCCTCGGCACTCCAACGCAGATTAAAACTGATCTTGCAGGGCGCTAGCCATTGAGTGTGTTAGTTACGCCAGACAGCCGTTCTGTTAATTAGTCATGCTTGATATAGGTATCTGTGAGCCGTCCTACAGTTTTTAATGTCGTTGGCGCGAATAATAGTTTCTGGCCTAGGCCAGAAACTCGTGACTGTTTTATGGTTCATCCACCGAACTTATTCATCAAGTCAGTTATCACGCTTGAGAATCCAGAGCGATGGACTTCCTTGGCGAGATGAGCCTTAGATGAGCTTTAGTTGAGCCTGAGTGCTACTCGTAGTACCAAAGATGTGCACTAAGACCTAAAACACGATTTCAAGTCATATAAGACTACTTAAAGTTAAAGATAAAAACCGTTATGCCAAGACCCAAAAAATGCCGTCAATTATCGAGCTGTGTGCCCTGTAGCCTATTTAAGCCTAATGGGATCCCTGCGGTTAAATTAACTCATATTCAATTAGAGGCCGATGAGTTTGAGGCCCTCGAACTGGGTGATGTTAAAAGATTAAGCCAGATCGAAGCCGCGGCCTTGATGGGGATCTCTCGGCAAACCTTTGGATACCTTCTCGCCAATGCCCGTAAAAAGGTGGCGACGGCTATCACTCAAGGTCAAGCCTTGAGACTGCCAACCCAAACAGACAAGGATTTATCATGATTATTGCCATGCCGATTAGCCGCGAACGACTTGCCAGTCACTTTACTAAAGCCGTGCAAATTGGTTTTTATAACGAACAGTTTCAGCTAATTAAGCTGGTGGATAGCCCGGTAATAGAGGGTGACTGTAGTGCTAAAAAAGCCTTACTTGAGCTGATTATTCAACAAGGTACCGACATTGTGATTGCCCAGAATATCGGTGAGCGCATGTTAGGAAAGTTGCTCGATGCGGGGATTAGCGTGAGTAAAGGCAGTGCTAGTCAAACAGTGGCGACTTTGCTGGCACAAACAGCGGATCTTAATCTTAGGTTGACGGATGCATCCCAAGGTCGCGCTTCACTCAAACATGCGGCCAAGGGCGGATGTTGTCATTCTACAGGTGACGGCTGCGGTTGCAGCGGAAAAGCTAAAGCAGCATCTGGCTCAACACGTCTTATAAGCACGCCAGCAGCACAGGTTACACTCGATAAGTCAGTGCATTACGCTGGGTTTAGGCCGCTGGTAAACAAATAATATCATCGTTTAATTTGGATTATTCCGTCACGATTAAACCATAGGGGCGGGCAAGCGCCCCTCGAATATCCGCTAACGAAAACACCTTGGAAAAACGTCCAAAGGTTTTGCCATAAAACACACATTCCACCACAGGCAAGGCAAATACATTGCGGCTCGCCGCTATCTCACCTTGGGCTTGGCAATCAATATAGGCCATCCGCATCTGCGGGAACGCTTGCGCTAACATCTCAGCAATTCTTGGTTTGAGCGTTTGACACACACCGCAGTCCGGCGCGCCAAATAACAACAGCACCGCTGCGTGCTCGGTTAACAAAGACTCAAGCATCTCTGGTGAGTCAATTTGCGTGATGATATCAGTGTGCATGCGTTGCCATTTAGAAGTTGCTATGGGTATGAATTAATGGGTGTCGTATCGCTAACTGCACCACTGGCGCTCGCAGGGAATGCCATCATCGTCACCATCCATTTGAGCATTGGGGCAATGTTGGATATAGAAAGTCGCTTCAGTACAGGAACTCATGTGGCTGCAATGGGTTTTACCCGCTTCACATTGGAATCTTGGCGTTGCAGGTGTTTGAGTTATCACTTTAGTTTCATACATGGGCATTCTCTGAATGTCCTCATTAGTGAGGACTGGTACTTTATCGATTGCAGGAGCTTCATTGAACTCTTGGTATTGTTTAAAGCCAAAGATAACTATGGTCACGATTATTAGCAGCGGGATTATTGTATTAAAAGAGGATTTTCGTGGGCTATGGGAATGCGCTTTGTTTTTGTTGTTGAAGTTGAAGTTTTCATTGCGTGATTGGACATGAGAGTGGGAGCGCGGTGTAGCACTCGCTGCAATAACAGCGACGCCTTCAATCGAGGCGATAACCGCTTTTCTCTTGCCGTCATTTTGCACTTCAGTTTGAAACAGAATGCTGTCGCCCACTATGGGTTTTCTCGCCATCTTTTTTAGCACCGAAATGTGAATAAACACATCTTGGGCGGCGTTTTTTTCAGGCTGAATAAAGCCAAATCCCTTTTCATCGTTCCAGCGTACCAGCACGCCTCTATCCATGAGCATTTTCTATGTCCTTAATTTAACGGCTTAATATTTTAGTTATTGAATATCAACATTTACTTGAGTCGATCAGATTTATCCCCTTTGAGGAGTAAACCGTTCTTAGGTTGACTGGTCGATTATCCCGTGTTGGCTGCTAAGTTACTCAAGCATAGGAAGTTTTGCAATTTTTTATCCTGAATTTGCTTATGTGTGAGCCATTCGCTTTGAGCGTATGGAGTAGGGGATATGTGAGCACTTAGCAGAAGCGGTTGGCATTTTTCTAAATTCAATACAAACAATTGCTTGTGTTTATTTTGAACATAAAGCGCAAAAAGTGTGCAATAAAAACTTGCAATCTTACTGTGTGCTACATAGTATTTGCTGTGTGGCGCACAGTGTGTGTGACACAGTGTTCAGGATAGGAATTCGACTATGACAAGTTCACAGCTAGTCAAAATGCGACTCGAGTTGCGCCGAGGGGTATTAGTGTTGGCAGTACTGGGATTATTAAAACAAGCCCATTACGGCTATTCGCTCCGCAAACAGTTGCAGGAAGGCGGTATCGATATTGACGAAGGGACTCTGTATCCCTTAGTGCGCCGCTTAGCCGATCAAGGATTGTTGGATAGTGAGTGGCGACAGGCCGAAGGGCGTGAGCGTCGTTATTACCAATTGTCTTCATTGGGGGCTGAGTTACTCAGTCAACTTACCGATGAATGGCAGCAACTTAATGGCGCCTTGGCTTTTTTGCTGGAGCAAAGCGCTGACACTAATGGCTCTGATATTAACCGCTCAGACGAGAGCGCAGAGGAGATTTGATATGGAATTAGTCGATCGCTATATCGCCGCGGTGCAGCGTGAATTGCCCGAGAACAAACGTCAGGAAATTGGTCGTGAATTAAAAGCCAATATCTGCGACCAATTGGATGCCTTATCTGAACAAGGTGAATTGACCGAATCGCAAATTGCCGATGTATTAAAGCAAATGGGTCATCCCTGTAAGGTCGCGCAGCAATTTGTACCAGCAGTGCCTATTATTGCCTCTGAGGATATTCCGCTTTTTAAACATACACTTTTCATGGTGCTTGGTGTTTTATTTGTGCTGCAGGTGGTAGGCGGCACGACGCAATGGCTGGGCTCGGCAGAGGGAAATCTATTCGGATTTATCCATCATATTGCCAGTGGTTTTATCGGCGATGCTTGTCTTGCCTTTACTGCAATTGGCTTGTCTTTTTGGAGCTTTTCGGCTCAAGGAAAACCGCTATCTGGCAGTAATTGTCAAAAATGGCAGCCGCAGAATTTGCCAAAGGTCGGCCCCGGTTGGCAGCATATTAGTTTAAGCGATGTGTTTGCCGATCTGGCGACGTATCTCTTCCTCTTGCTCGTGATCTGGTGTTCTGTGTGGATGAGTAGCGAGCAATTAGCTGCACGTACTGTGATTTTTAGCGCCAATGCTCAGCAATTACTGCAATGGTTTAGCACTATTATTTTGCTGTCTATGGGCAATAGTCTGTGGCAGTTACGCCGCAGAGTGTGGACCACTGAATTGTTACTGGCGAATATGGGGATCAATCTTGCTTATGCCTTGTTCTTAGTCTTTCTGGCATTTAGTTCGCCACTATTACAAACCCAAGTACAGAGCCAAGGAACCGAATTACAGGGGATATTTACGTTACTGCAGCTAGATAAATGGCTCAGTTATAGTCTAGTGATTGCCGCTATGTTCCCTGGGTATGAGGTGATTCGTGATGGATTACGTTGGCGTAAACTCGCCAGCCAGTAGGGCTTAACCTAGGCTTTGCAGGTGAGTCTTATTGGTTTTTTTCATCGAATACATGGCCTGATCAGCATGATTGATCAGGCTTTTTGCATCTGTGCCGTTTTCTGGATAAATCGCCAAACCGACGCTGACACCGATATGGATTTGATGACCATTGATAGTGTAGGGTGCGCAAATAGCTTGGCTTATCTGAGGGATCAGTTGGCCGATTCTGTGGGTATTGGCAAGGTGTTCCAGCAGGATCACAAACTCATCGCCTCCGAGGCGAGTGATGGTATCCATTTGGCGAATCCCAGATGAAAGCCGTTTCGCGACTTCCTGTAATAGTTTATCTCCCACATCGTGACCAAACTGGTCATTCACTGGCTTAAAGTTATCTAAGTCTAAGAAAAGGATTGCAAAAATATCATCAGACCGTTGGGCGTGCACTATGGCTTGTTCAAGTTTAGTGTGGAATAACACACGATTAGGCAGGTTAGTCAGGGCATCGTGATGGGCGATATGACGCAGATATTCCTCCTCTGCCTTACGTTCGGCAATGTCGGTAATCACAATGACAAAATGAGTCAGGCGGTCATGCTCATTGCGCACTGTATTGATGCGCACACTGAGCGGCAGTAAGTCGCCCGTTTTAACTTGTTTGAGTAATTCCCCCTGCCATTGCTCGCCCTGTTGTAGCAGATTTAGCATGGCTTGGCGGGCGTCATCACTATTGTGCCCGTCATTGAGGAAGTCGTTGGCATCGCCGTGTAAATCCTGTTGGGTAAAACCTGTAACATGGGTAAAGGCTTGATTAATAGAGATAATGCTTAGCAGGGGATCGGTGATCATTATGCCGTCTGTGCTGGCATTAAAAACGGTTGCCGCGAGTCTGAGTTTATCTTCGGCCTGCTTACTGGCGGTGAGGTCCATAAAGTAAGCTACGCCTTCATGTTTGCTGCCATTCAAAAAGCTCGCCGCTAGCATCACTGGCACTAAGACGCCATTCTTGCTGATAAGTTGTTTTTCATATTGCTGGCAACGGCCAAACTGTTCTAACTCTGTAATCGCAATGGCATCACGTGTTTCATATTCAGGCGGGGTAATTGAGCGCCAGTTGATTAAGCCTGAAGTTAAATCCGCACGGTCAAAATTGAGCATCTGGAGAAAATGATCATTGGCATCATGTATGGTGCCATCGAGTTGCCATGAAATGATCCCGATAGTGTCGGAGTTTTTCAGGCTAGTGAAGCGAGATTCGCTTATCTGTAACAACCGCTCGGATCTGGCGATGTTACGAATGATCTGCCGACTGGCGAAGATCCCAATACTGATAAACAGCAATAGGGCACCAAGGCTAATTAACCAAGTCATTTGCTTGACCCAGCGCGCGCCTTCACTGAGCACAGCTGAAAATTCAATTTCTAGGCTGAGCAATTCTTCATTGGCATCAATCAATTGCTGGCGATATTGTGCGAGGACTTCGGGCCTAGCACCAAGCTGATTGATTTCAATGCGAATATTTTCGGCGAGTTGCACCACAAACTCGAAGCGTTGATCGGCTAAGCCCCACAACTGAATGGCTTGCTGCATATAATGATTGGATTGAAAGTGTCGGAAAAACCAGATCATTGAGTCGGTATCCCGTTCGTCATTGAGGCCCTGAATAAAACCCTGTTTGGCGGCTTGTTCATCAATGGGTGTGGCGAGTAGGGCTTGTCTAGCTCGATGATCGCCTTCCATGACGCTCGTCGCTGCACGATAACGCTGAAAGTCCACATCATTTTGGGTGTGTGAATAGTGGGTGAGATAAAGTACCGCATCTTTTTGCGCTTTAGCCCATAAGCCTTCACCACGGACATAGGTGCGTACACCATCAAATATATTGCCTTGAATATACACTAGGGCGACGAGCGCGATGCAGATCCCTACGAACATGCTGATGATTAATAAAACCTTAGCAACCGTTGAACGAGTTCGTTGCCGTAACCTAGCTAAGGTGCGTGCGAACTGAGTCCCCATCCTTATGCTCCACTGCCAGTACAGCAATACCACTTCAGAGTGGGCAGCTTAGGGAGAAGGGGTAAATCGATTTGTCTGCAATTTTTGAGGACTATTTTGCTATTCATCTGTTCCTTAGGTTGATTGTTCCACATGCTAAATCTAAATACCGTTTGGTTGTGGGTCAGCCTCTTTGTTGGGCAATACACTGTCAGTTCATTCATGTACTGTCAGTTAAGCCATATATGTCAGCGACATACTTTAGATAACACTAAAACGCTTTGAAATTAAGTCAATGAAATAATTGAAACAAGATTGGCTATGCCGATTAAGTTATTGTGGGGCATCGCCATTATTCACTGCATCATTAAGTGATTTTTTTGCCTGCTGTTTATAGGTTTCAAATATGCCTTCTTGCTTCATCTGTTTTAACTCCCGAGCAAGATTTACGGCGAGTGCCGCGTGACGTTTATTCAGGTAACCATAGCTAGTGAGTTCTTCTAGGGTGGCAATCGCGCTGATCTCGCTACCTTGAAACTCTGGGGTTTGTAATAGATCCAATGAGCTTGCCTCTGTATCAATATAGATATCAATTCGGTTGCGGAGCATTTTACGAAAAGAGCTCACAGGGGATGAGGATTCAGTCAGGCGCTCCTCTGGAATGAGTCCCTTTAGCTTTTGTTCTGCGAGGAACACGCCTCGATAGTATTCGATCTTATATCGACTCTTTTGCAGTGCTTGCCAGTTGGTAATCTTGATGTTGGGATTATGTGCGAAGGCAATTAAATGAGTATCGACAACCGATTCTTCGATGCGAATGAGGTTAGTAAATTTTTCACCATAATGAAATACGCGTCCCGGTTCACCATCCACTTTTCCAGAGTCTGCCATCATACTGGCGCGGGCAGCGGGAACCACTTGATAGGAGAAGCCATAGCCTAAGCGTTCAAAGGCTTGGGTGTATATCAGCTCAGCCCATTTAAAGTAAAAGTTGTGTTTGGGGTCCTCATAAAACGCCATGGTAATAATAGGTTTAGCTGCAAGCGCCGTTGTAGTTTCTGCTGTGGATTTACAGATCGCAGGAACTGAGAAACAAAAGAATAGGACTATCACCCCCCAAAAAATGCGCATATTGCTCCGTCGCTGCATAGCCTGTCCCTAAACGTGTTGAGTTATCTAGAGTATAGCTAGCCTAATAAATGGGTTCATTTTTATTCAAGTTAAATCACTCGTTTCCATGAACTCGCATCAATAGGGTGTTGAAATGTGATCTGCTGGCGGACATTTTGTCCTTTTGCCTTTAAAAATGTGCGATACAACACATAGAATTAACATTTGCCTGTATTTTGCTGTTTTTTTACTCATCAGAGTTTGAGCTCGATCGGCTTTTTCCGTGTGAATTAGGCGTTAAATCGGCGTCATCTATTACTTGTACTAGGAAATAAGGGATGAAGTCTGGACGTGAAGTACCAGGAATACGGTTATCAAAACTTTGGTTATCAATGGCATGGTTATTACCTCTCTGTAGTTTATCCAGCGTGGTTATGGCTGATGCGGCGACTGACAATATTGAACGCCTTGAGGTGCGCGGCAGGCAGATTAATACCTTAGGCCATAGCACCTCGGCATCTGAGGGGATAGTCGGCGCGGCTGAAATTGAGAGTCGACCACTATTGCGCACGGGGGAAATCCTCGAATTTGTGCCAGGTATGATAGTCACTCAGCACAGCGGCTCGGGTAAGGCGAATCAGTATTTTCTACGCGGCTTTAACTTGGACCATGGCACTGACTTTAATACCCGCGTCGACGGTATGCCGGTGAATATGCGCACCCATGGGCATGGTCAAGGTTATACCGACCTTAACTTTTTGATCCCTGAACTTATCGGTGAGATCCGTTATGCCAAAGGGGCTTATTATCCTGAGGTGGCCGATTTTTCCGGTGCGGGTGCCGCCCAATTGCTGCTGGCCGATCAATTGCCCCACAACCAAGTGGGCGTGACTTTTGGGGAATATGGTTACCAGCGGCTTGTGGCGACGCAGGAGTTAAACACTGATATGGGGCGGTTTATTCTTGGCGGTGAAGTACAAGCCTATGATGGTCCGTGGACGGATATTGATGAGGATGTGAGTAAAGTCAGTTTGGTGGGGCGTTATTTAACTCGGCTCGGTGAGGGTGACTTGAGCGTGACTATGATGGCCTATGACAACAGCTGGAATTCGGCGGATCAGATCCCCGCCCGCGCGGTAGATTCTGGATTAATCGATTTTTACGGCTCGTTAGATAAAGACGTCGGCGGTGATTCAAGCCGCTATAGCGTGTCTGCCAATTACGATGCGGGCGATTTGCAGGGAAATGTGTATGCCATTCGCTCGACCATGAATTTATTCTCTAATTTTACCTACTTCTTAAACGACCCCGTTAATGGTGATGAGTTTGAACAAGTCGATGAGCGTACGCTTTGGGGTGGCGATCTGAAACGCGACTGGCAGACTTACCTTGGCGGCACTCAACTGAATTACAGTGTGGGCGGCGATGTACGTTATGACGATATTGGCGCAGTGGGTTTGTATAACACTAAGGCGCGACAACGGCTGAATACCGTCAGGCTCGATGACGTGCAAGAGTTGTCGAGCGGTATATTTGGCAAAGTGGAGTGGCTGCCCGTAGAGCAATGGCGCTTCAACCTTGGGCTGCGTTACGACTATTTTGATGTGCAGGTCGACAGTGATAATCCACTGAACAGTGGCGATGCGTCCGATGGTATGTTCAGTCTTAAGGCGGGCGCTTCCTATTTGTGGAGCGATAATCTTGAGTTATATGTGAATGCAGGCCAAGGGCTACATTCGAACGATGCCCGTGGTGCGACCATTAGCGTCGATCCCGTGAGTGGCGATGAGGTCGAGAAAGTCGATCTGCTCGTGCGCTCCAATGGCGGCGAATTTGGGGTGAAATATTATGATAGGGACTTTATCAATTTCTCCGCCGCGCTTTGGTATCTGCAATTAGACTCAGAACTCGTGTTTGTCGGCGATGCAGGTAACACTGAACCGAGTCGCGCATCTGAACGTTATGGTGCTGAATTAACGGCTTATTATTGGCTGAATGATGCCATCAGTATCGATATGGAGTTGGCTTGGACCAATGCTAGATTTACTGAAAATGAACTCGAAGAGGGCAAGTATATCGATGGCGCGGTTCCTTTTGTTGCCAGTGCGGGCATTACCTATCGACCCGACGGCGATGGCCTGTATTCGAGTGTACGCGTGCGCCACCTTGGCGAGCGGGTGCTCGACAGTTTCAATGATCACAAGGCCGATGCGACCACATTAGTTAACCTCGCGCTAGGATACGAGTTCCGCCGCTTCGACACTAAGCTTGAGCTACTCAATGTGTTCGATAGTAAAGATCACGACATAGATTACTTCTATGAATCACGCTTACTTAGTGAAGCCGCCGAAGGGGTAGAAGATCAGCATTATCATCCTGTTGAGCCACGTATGGTGAGAGTGAGCGTGAGTTACCATTTCTAAGATTACCCCATCCTTTGATCAGTTTGGCCACCATGCTGGTGGTCAAACTTAACGTCTGGCATATTGTTAGTTGAAATAAATCTGACACTTAGCTGCAATAAAATCGCCATCCAAATCACGCTTATTCGTCACATAAATGCCTGAAAATCGGGTCGCCTCTACAGGGAATACCCTCATACACTCAATAATAAATCGGTGATGAACGTGATGAATATTAAACGGATCGCTGCAGCTATCTCCTGCAGCTTAATGACGGTTGTGGCTCATGCTGCAGTCCTACCCGCAACACAAACAGACAGCCAGTGGTTTAAAGACAGTGCGGCAAATGTGGTGGCTAAAGCCCAAGTCGACACTAAAAAAACCGCTAAAAATGTGATTTTATTTGTCGGTGACGGCATGAGTATTTCGACGCTAACGGCAGCCCGTATTCTGCAAGGGCAGGATAAAGCTGACAATCAAGGCGGCGAAGAAAACTTCTTAAGTTTCGAGCAGTTCCCCCACACGGCGTTAGTGAAAACTTATAACACTAACCAACAAACGCCAGATTCTGCGGGCACTATGACGGCCATGGCGACAGGCGTTAAAACCAAGGCGGGTATTATCTCTATTTCAGATACCAGCTTACGTGGTAACTGTTTGTCTTCAAAAGGCAATGAACTTGTTTCACTGGTCGACCTTGCTAATGCCAAAGGATTATCAACTGGCATAGTCACTACGGCGCGTTTAACGCACGCTACGCCAGCGGCAACCTATGCCAAAACCCCTGAGCGCGATTGGGAAGGCGATTTCAACTTACCTGCCGAAGCGGTTGCGAACGGTTGTACCGACATCGCAAGCCAATTGGTGATGCGCGATGAAGCCAATTCGTTAACTGTGGCATTAGGTGGCGGCCGTAGCTACTTCCTACCCACAACAGTGAAAGATGGCGAGAACAAAGCCGGTAAACGTAAAGACGGTAAAGACTTAACCAAAGCTTGGGTCGATAATTTCAGCAAATCTGCTTACGTGTGGGACAAAAAAGGCTTCGACGCCATTGATGCTGCCAACACAGATCATTTACTCGGCCTATTCAATCCATCACACATGGAATACGAAGCAGACCGCGCTGATGACGTAGGTGGTGAGCCATCACTAACTGAAATGACCGCTAAATCCCTCGATATTTTGAAGAAGAACGACAAAGGCTACTTGCTGATCGTTGAATCTGGCCGTATCGACCATGGTCATCATGCGGGCAATGCGAGCCGCGCGTTGACCGATGCGGTTGAATTATCTAATGCAGTGAAAGCGGCAATGGATGCGACGAGCAGCGACGATACTTTGATCATGGTAACAGCGGACCACAGCCATGTGTTCACTATCGCAGGCTACCCAAAACGCGGTAACCCTATCTTAGGTTTAGTGCATAACGTCGATGGCACGTTAGCGACAGCGAATGACAACAAGCCTTATACCACGCTGGCTTATACCAACGGCCCAGGTGCTGTGGTGGGTGTGCGTGACGACTTAACCTCAGTCGATACGCAAGATAAAGATTTTATACAACAAGCGCTTATCCCAATGGAAAGTGAGACTCACGCCGGTGAAGACATCAGCTTACATGCCAGAGGTCCAGGTTCGAATCTGGTTCAGGGCGTGATTGAGCAGAACGTGATCTTCCACATTATCAATCAAGCGCAGCAGCTTGGCGGCACTAAGTACTAATCACGGATTAGTTACTGAGTCCTCACTTTTGGAGCAAAAAATGAATAAGAAATTACTAGTAGTCGCGATTTCAGCCATGCTGGGTTTAGCCGCATGCGGTAGCGATGGTGATAACGGTACCGCGGGAACACCGGGTAGCAATGGATCAAATGGGTCTAACGGTAGCAATGGCAAAGATTGGACTGCTGTGAATCAGTGGTATGTCGATGCACAAGCTCGCGTGACCAAAGCCGAAGGCTTAACGGTTAACAATGATGTTGGCGCCGCGAAAAACGTGATCCTGTTTGTGGGTGACGGTATGGGTGTATCGACCATTACTGCCGCACGTATTTTAGAAGGCCAGCTAAAAGGCAAGACGGGTGAAGAAAACTCGTTATCTTTTGAAACTCTGCCTTATGTGGGTCTTTCTAAAACCTATAACGTCGACGGCCAAACGCCGGATTCTGCAGGCACTATGTCGGCGATGATGACAGGTGTAAAAACTGACGTGGGCGTGATTTCACAAGCTGAAGGCGTAGTACGTGCTAACTGTGCTTCGACTAAAGATCAAAATCTTGTGACGTCACTTGAGCTTGCCGCAATGGCGGGAATGGCAACAGGTGTGGTGACAACTGCGCGTTTAACCCACGCAACCCCTGCGGCGACTTATGCCCATGTGCCAGAACGTGATTGGGAAGCCGATTCAAACCTGCCAGCTGAAGCTGTGACTAATGGCTGTAAAGATATCGCCGCGCAAATGCTCGATTTTAACTACGGCAGCGGTCTTAACGTGATGATGGGTGGCGGTCGCCGCGCCTTTATTCCTAAGACGACCGTAGATCCAGAAGGTAAAGCCGGTAAGCGTAACGATGGTCGCGATCTCACAGCTGAGTGGATGACTAAATACACTAACGCCGCTTACGTGCAAGACAGAGACGGTTTCCTCAGTGTGGATGCAGCAAGCACAGATCATTTGCTTGGCCTATTCAACTCATCTCACATGGAATACGACTACGATCGTAAAGAAGCTGGCGTGACTGGCGAGCCATCACTGGCGGAAATGACGGCTAAGTCGATTGATATTCTGAAGAAAAACTCAAAAGGCTTTGTGCTGATCGTTGAAGCTGGCCGTATCGACCACGCTCACCATGCGGGTAATGCGGCGCGTGCGCTGTATGACACAATGGCATTGTCTGAAGCGGTGCGTGTGGCGATGGAAAAAACCTCGGCAAACGATACCTTGTTAATGGTTACAGCGGATCACAGCCATGTGTTCACCATCGCAGGTTATCCAACTCGCGGTAACCCTATCCTAGGTCTAGTGAAGTCGAACGACGCCAACGGCGTTGCTGAAGTGACTAACTCTACCGATGCTAACGGTTTGCCATATACCACAGTCGGTTACGCTAACGGCATGGGCTATGCGTCATTAGCAACAGGTGGCGATGAGCGTTACAACTTCCCAGTGGACGCAGGTCGTAAGGACTTGAACTTTGTTGATACCCAAAGTGCCGGATTCCACCAAGAAGCGCTAGTGCCATTAAGTGACGAGACCCATGCAGGGGAAGACGTAGCGATTTTCGCCCGCGGCCCAAGTTCGGATCTTATCCAAGGTACGGTTGAGCAGAACCACATTTTCCACGTGATGAACCGCGCGGCAAATTTAGTGGCTAAAGCTGAAGCGGCTGCGGTTAAGTAAGCCCTGCTTAGTCTCTGCATAAGTGAAGTAAGAAATAGTGCAGTAAGACATAGTGCAGTAGCAGTAATAGTTAAGTAAAAGCAGCGCTGATGGATGGCATACGTCATCCATCAGCCTTTAGCCTAACGATTTAACATACCAAAGCGTTTACAAAAGCTTAAGTGTTTACCCTGTTCAGTAAGTGAGAAGTCTAATGAAAAACCGTCTATTGGCTCTAATGTTATCCAGCTTAGTTCTGCCCAATGTTGCTATGGCAGCGCAAGAGGCTCAGTGTCCAACGCTACAAGCCGAGCATTTAAAGGCTCAATATCAAGTGACCAATGGCAAGGGCCAGCAATGGCAAATGACCCTCATCCGTAATGGACAAGACTTTATTATTCAGCGTGATGGATCAACATTTGAAGAATGGTCGAGCAATGGCGAATATGTGCGTTATTTCCCCGCTGAAAAACGTTCTGTGACTTACCGTAAAGGTGATTTGCGCGCACTCAACATTCAGCACGATCGCGACCAGTTGTACCATGTCGTATCGCCAGCATTGCCGACCCACATGACCAAGACACAAGCTAAGCAAGAGGCGTGTTTTGCGACTCAAGGCTTTGAAGGTAAGGTTAACGGTTTAGAGAGTGAGCTTGTTTGGATTGATGCCATCAGCCTGCCCGCTGAGTTTATCTTAGGTCAATCTCAACCGAATCTAGCCTACAAGCTGGTGGGCGTAGAGCCATTTGATAGCGATGCGTTTGTGGTATTAACCCAAGATTATCAAGATATTGATTTTGCCGATGTCGGCGACAGTGAGTCTGATCCTTTTATCGCTAAGATGATCAACCAAGGCTTTATTGAACATGGCGGTAGCGGTTTTTACAACAGCGAAGGCCAATCTATTGAAGCCCAAGGCGGACACGGCAGCCATTCGCATTAATCGATTTAATCGATATTAAGTGTAAGTGATACTGACGAGCTTAGCGCTGAGTAGAACTGAGAACTTAAGCCAGTCCGTATTTATAAGCGCCCACAGAGTTGGGCGTTTTTGTTTTTTTTCAGCGCGAATCTATGCGCACATTCCATCAAACCATATGGCTGCAATAATTTACTATTCCCGCGCTGACAATGAAGGCTAGAATGAACCTTAGTGGATTTGAGTTTCCCCAGTTTTTATGCTGATTAATAGGTAATAGCCGCGAGAGATGAGCACAGCAACACCGATTGAAAACATTAACTATTGGCGTCATCCCAGCTTATCAGGCATAGAACTGAGTCAGGCGGAATTCACGCATTTCAGCTTTGATAAACATGTGCATCTGGATTACCACTTAGGTGTGGTCACCCAAGGTGCGCAGCAGTTTGTGAATAAGGGCAGCCGTTACCAACTCGGTCAGCACAGTCTATCGACCTTAAATCCCGACGAAACCCATGATGGCCAGAGCCGCGATGCCGACGGTTATCGGGTGAAAGTCATGTCGATCCCCGTGGAATACATGAATGAAGTCAGTCAAGAACTGGGGTTGAAGGAACACTTCTTCAGCGCGCCTATGGTGGATGACCCAACGCTTTATCAATATTTTATTCAGCTACACGAGCTATTGATCCAAGGCCAATGCAGTGCGCTCGCGGGCGAATCCCACTTACTGAACTTTATTCATCTGCTGCTGGAGCGTTACCCAAGCGGCGTGTCATCTGGCATATCTAAACTGAATCCACAGCTGGGGTTATCTAAGTTACAGGTAAGCTTAGTCAAGCAGCGAATTCACGATGAACCTTGGCATAATACTCAGCTTGAAACCTTAGCCAATGAAGTGAGCTTAAGTAAGTTTCAGTTTTTACGGCAATTTAAACAGGCAACAGGGATGACACCCCATGCGTATCTCAAGCGGGTGCGTTTAGAGTTGGCGAAAAAATCCTTAAGCCATGGCGCTCTAGTGGCGGATGTGGCGCAGCAATTCGGATTTTTCGATCAGAGCCATTTAAATAAAGCCTTTAAGCAGGCATTCCTATTATCGCCGGTGCAATTTCAGCGGCGCATGCTCTAGTTTTTCCGTCTTTCGACGATTGCCGATTCGAATAAAACAGAATCGTGCAATTTATTACAATTCAGCTCGGCGACAAATGGCCATACTGGCCGCCTCAGTTATCGTTTATTACTTTTTTTGCGGAGCCGCATCTCTATGGATTTATCTTTATTACTCACCTTGGCCGTGATCCACACGGTTGCCTTGATCAGCCCAGGACCCGATTTCGCTATTATGGTGAAGATTGCCACTCAGCAACCTAGAGGCACGGCAATTGCCGCCGCTGTGGGGATTTCAATGGCCATTTTAGCCCACACGATTTTGAGCCTAACTGGCGTGAGTCTACTCATTAAGAGTTCACACACTCTGTATTTATTGGTGCAAATCGTGGGCGCGTCTTACCTCGCTTGGATGGGGTTTGGTGCCCTGCGTGCAGGCCTTGCGATACTGGCTAAACGTAAAGCGAGTGCCAGTACAAATGCTGGGACAAAGGTTGATGCTCTTTCTGCTGACGTTGAAGGCGCGGCGTCTATTGCTGGTGGCTTAGGTGGACCTATGTCGCGCAGACAAGGTTTTTTGACTGGGCTTTATACTAATTTATTGAATCCCAAAGCATTGGTGTTTTTCTTAACCCTGTTTTCTGCTTTGATAACCCCAAGCGTTACCACAAGCACTAAAATCGCTGCCGCTATCTTGTTGTTATCGCTGTCGCTAGCATGGTTTGGCTTTGTGGCTGTGATGTTATCTAAGGCGCGGGTGCAACTTAAATTGCAGCGACTGACACCGATTATCGATGCAATTATTGGGGTTATCTTTATGTCGGTCGCGCTGGCGATTTACGCTAACCTGTTGCTGACGGTTTAGTCAGGCATTGCGTCAATCGGCTTAGGTTTTTGTCCTGTGTACTTATGTTATTCTTCGCTTTGGGTCTCAGCAGAGACGTTTGGATATAAGGGATAAAGATGTCACTCGCCTCACCATTAAAGGCAATAAAAACCGCTGTTTTCGGCCAAGCTAAATTGATGCAAATCCTATGTTATGCCGCCTTGATATTCGGTGCTATGGGGTTAAGTAGCCCAGTGAATGCGGCCGACGAGGCATTACCAAAGGAATATATTCCTCTGGTGCAAGGGCTTATCGATGCGGCTAAGGCAAATGCTCCAGAAGCCATTGCTAAGCGAGTGGCTTACCCACTTAAACGTGAATATCCGATCCCAGCGATTCAAAATACTCAGGAAATGGTTGCACGTTTCAACCAAGTCTTCGATCCACAGCTGCTTGAGCAGATTGCTCATTCTAAGGTTGAAGCCGATTGGCAGACTATGGGGTGGCGCGGCATTATGCTCGGCAGCGGTGAAGTGTGGCTGGATTTTGACGGCAAGATTATTGGCATTAACGCTCAAACACCCGCAGAGGCAACGTTGAAGGCAGAGCTGATCGCTAAGCAAAAAACGGGATTACATGCGAGCGTGAGTGAGTTTGTGAGCCCAGAATTAACTTGGAAAACTGCTAAGTTTACGATTCGTGTCGATAATATGGGGAATGATCAATACCGTTATGCCGCTTGGGCAAAAGGTAAGTCATTGAGCGAAAAGCCAGATCTAGTGCTGAATAAAGGCAAACTCGTATTCGATGGTAGCGGTGGGAATCATTCATACCAATTTCGCAGCGGCCCATACCAGTATCATTGTTATGTCACCGTCTTAGGCACCAGCGATAGCCCTCCAGGCGAGCTAGTGGTGTTTAAAAATGACCAAGAAATACTCAAACAAACCGTCATCAAAGCAGACTAGTCTCGTTTCCCTATCCCTATAGTGAGATGTAAAGCAGTGACCTAGGTTGATGGGCGCTGCTTTAATCATCTATGTTTTAGAAGGTCATTGTTGCAACAATGCTAATCTTAGATAAGTTCTCAATATATAATGCGTCCTAAAAAGCTAATGTATCACTCCCTTTTGTAAGCAAACTTGCATGCAAGTCTAAAGATAACGTCGTACAGGAGTTTATTAACACTATGAATAAAAAAAAATTGGAAGTAATGACACCGAAATTTGCTAGTGACTTCGCCTGTATTGGCAGTGATTGTACTGCTCATTGCTGCAATACTTGGACAGTAGAAGTAGACAAACAGACTTATAAAACCTTAAAAAAGCACGGTGATATTGTAATTCGTCAACTTGCTTCTTCAACCTTCAAGCTAACTAGAAAATCAGAAAAAGATTACGCTAGTATAAAAATGTCCAACAATGGTGATTGCCCTGTTTTAGATGAAAAAAACTTATGCAATATACATAAAAAATGTGGTCCAAAACTACTACCACATGTATGCCAAGATTATCCGCGTACACCTCGTTGGTTTGGCGAACAAGCTGAGATGAGTATGGCGATTTCTTGCCCTGAAGTCGTTAGAAATGTCTTATATGATCCTGGAGCCATGATGATATCAACTGTAACTCAATACCAAAATGAATTAAGTCATGGCAATATCCGTGGTTTAACCGCTGCTAATCTACCTGCGTATTTAGCATTTATTCGTGATTTTTGCTTTAGTATTGCTTTAAATTCTGAACTCAACTTTGAACAACAACTATTTATAATTGGCTTATTTTTAAAACAGTCTGATTCTCATTTAAATAATATCACTCGTTTGTCAGAACTTGCTGAGAACTTTAATATCATGATTAGTGATGGTACTTTGCTTGAGCATTTTCAAGCACTGCCTTCAGTATCTGCTATAAAGTGGCATTTCTTTGCAACTCAAGATTCATTTTTCGTTACCCATATATATAAAAATAAAGAGATCCCCACATGTAATATTAAAAAGTTTGATGACTTCATCGAATGCCAACAGATGCTTATGAGAAGCCTCAACACTAATGAGGCCTACAGTAACAATGATAATGTTTTCATAGTCGCCAATCCAAATCGAGAGCATCATGCCTACACTGAAATATTAAAAACCTCACAAAAAATAATAGATGAGCATTTAGCAGAATATCCTCACTTTTTAAATAATTTTTTGTTATATAGTATTTATAACGACCAATTTATGGCTCACTTAGGCAAGCGACCAACTGAGTATTTTAAGTTTCTAATACTTGATGTGTTAATGCTAAAAAGTTACTTGGCAGGAATTGCTATGCAGCAAAAAAAGTTAACCAAAGACTCCGTTGTAAAATTGTTTCAGAGTTATTTTAGACGTAGACAGCATTATCCTGGATTACTAGCTTTCATGGATGAAAAAATAAAAGAGGCTGAATTGCAGAGTGAGTATGTTATTTTTTCACTCCTA
Organism: Shewanella septentrionalis; assembly: GCF_025370265.1. Lineage (NCBI taxonomy): Bacteria > Pseudomonadati > Pseudomonadota > Gammaproteobacteria > Alteromonadales > Shewanellaceae > Shewanella > Shewanella septentrionalis. Next base: position 36,780 of record NZ_JAMTCC010000011.1, read on the forward strand.
AAAAATTAAATCAGCTTATAATTGATTGTTTTTAACGATAGATGACACTCTTGTGGTGTCAGCACAGGAATAACTCTAAAATTACAGAAGACATCTACTCCACTCGAAACGACCACAGTTATTAGCTAAGTCCATTGCATGTTCGAGATATGGTTATGAGTGTAGTGGCCAATAAAAATTGGCTACATCTTTAGAAGTTTTAAATATAAATATTTATCTGAAACAAGCTCGATTATAATTTATTTCTAGCGGACTTCTATCCAAATGTGAGTTATAACATTCTTTGTAAATGACTATTCACCTAGCATTATTCAGTCGGTTTTAATTCGCGAGATAAAAAAGAGCATTAAGGATGAACTTAATGCTCTTGTTTATGGATAAATTTCTGCTCAAACTGTGTTGCGGTAATGGGTTTACCGTAAAGGTAGCCTTGGCCTAAGTCGCATTCCTCGTGACGAATAAAGGCATCTTGTTCTAGGGTTTCTACGCCTTCGGCGATCACTTCCAAGTTCAGTTTCTTACCAATGGCAATAATCGCTTTAGTGAGTTCCCTATCTTGTTCGTTTTCTTCTAGTTTACTAATAAAGCAGCGATCGATTTTTAAAGTGTCGAAAGAGTATTTTTGTAGATAACTGAGGGATGAATAGCCAGTACCAAAGTCATCTAAGGAGATGCGGATACCGAGTTCCTGCAACTTTTGGATGGCATTGTGGGCTAAGTGTTCGTCCTGCATCAGCATGCCTTCGGTAATTTCAAGCTCTAGAGCGGTCGGTGGTAATTGATAGAGGGTGAGTAAGTCAGCTATGTGCTCGCTAAAACGGGGATTGCGCATTTGCAAAGGGGAGATATTGATGGCGATTTTAAACTCCTGGTCTAGCTCGCGACACCATTTCGCCGCCTGAGCCAGCGCGGTATGCAATACAAAATTACCGATATCAATGATCTGGCCATTACGTTCTGCTAAGGCGATAAATCTGTCTGGGGCTACATTGCCAAGGATCGGATTGTGCCAGCGCAGCAGGGCTTCGGCGCCTATCACCTTTTGAGTCTTTAAGTTAATAAAGGGTTGGTAATGCAGACTTAATTCGTTCTTGTTCAATGCATCGACCAAGTGAGATTCCAGTTGATAGCGTAGATTCACCGCTGCTTGAGTGTCTTGATTAAAGAAGCTGTGAGTTGAGCCATCGGCTTTGCTGATCGTCATCGCAGCCCCTGCTTTTTGCAGCAAAATGGCGGCATCTATGCCATCGATGGGCGCTTGAGCTATACCCATGCTCGAGGGAATCGTGATCACAAAATCTGCCACGCCAAAGGGGGTATTACAGCAGTTAAGTACTTTATTGATGAGTTTATTGGTTTCGTTATTCGAAGGTTTATGGGCTTGAATAATCACAAACTCGGCGCCGGCAATACGGGCGATGAAGGTGTTTTCATCGGCATAGTGTTGTAAACGGTGGCTGAGGATGGTGAGAATTTTATCACCAATCAGATAGCCATAACTGTCGTTAATGGATTTGAAATTGCGCAGCCCCAGATAGAGTACTGAAATCTTTTCCTTGCGATTCACTTCTTCGAGCATAGTCGAAAGGCTATTAATCAAATTGATGCGATTCGGTAATCCCGTCAGTGGATCATAGCTTTTATGGTATTCCAGTGAGGTTTCGGTGGAGGTCCGATTTTCGATTTCTTTGATGAGCTTGCCACTGAGTTCGGCGAGTTCATGGGTGCGTTGTTGTACTTTTTGCTCTAACTCTTGGTTATGCAGTTGCAGCTTTGCCTGTTGATAGAGGGTGACGAGGTTGGCTTCGATACCATTTTGAAACCGAGCGAGTAAGCTGCGAAACGATTGGCTGTAATTATGCTCTTTGTTATCGAGCATGCAGATAGTGCCAAAGGCGCTGTTATCGGGCCAGCGTAAAGGTAAGCCACAGTAGGCAATCATGCCGAGTTTAATATCCGGATTTTTATCCCAGTCTTTATCTTTTAGGGCATTCGGAATGTGGAGTTCCTTGCCTCCTTTTATCACTGTCTCGCAGTAAAGTCCGTGGCCTAAACTGTCTTTGTCGTGTTTTTTATAGGGATTCCCCTGAGTGCGGCTCGAGGTAAACACTTCTATATCGGTTTGATGGACACGCATGATTAAAGCCGCGGGAGTGTCGACCAATTCAGAGAGCAAATCTAAGGTTTGTTGCCAGTTATCAACCATGACTTGGGGAACTACGATTTTATCTGTGTCGATAGCAATGTCGGCGAATAAACGATCTTTTTGAGACTGATTAATGGCGAAATTGTATGGCATGAATGCTCAGTCCTAGAGGCGCGATATTATTTATAAACTATAGTCTTTTTACTCATGTTGTGAGTTTTTTGAATAAATTTAGTTGTATTGCGATGTAAGTTTTGTGTTAACGTCGGCGCAATTGCGTTTCTTAAGTTTTAGATAAGAATTCAGCGCTACCCTAACGCAAGATATTCTAGTCATTGGATTTATGAGTGAGTAACTATTTTAAAGGTAATGTTAGGATGACATTTATCGATTTTGCCAAAGGGCATCTAATCGCGCCACTATTAGTGTTTGCGGTGATCATCTTTGGGCTTGAATGGACTCACGCCGATATGAAAGTGGCAACCTTGTTATTTCATTGGCAGGGTGGCGTCGACTCTTGGCCATTAAGAGGCCATTGGCTGACCGAAAATGTATTGCACGTTGCTGGGCGTAACTTTGTTATCTTGCTGGCGGTGAGCGTTGTAGTCGGCATTGCCTTTAGTTTTCGAAGTGACAGGGTTAAGCCGTACCGTAAAGGGTTGATTTATCTATTTTGTAGCGTATTGGCGAGTGTGTTGCTGGTACGCATTGGCAAGAGCTTTACCCATATGACCTGCCCGTGGGATGTGATTGAGTTTGGCGGCCGTATGCTGCATTCCTCCCTGTTTGCCCGTTTACCTGAAGGCGCTGAATTTGGTCAATGTTTCCCTGGCGGCCATGCTAGCGGTGGGTTTGCTTGGGTTGCCTTGTATTACGTCTTACGTGAGTATCGTCCGCATTTAGCTAAGTTTGGTTTGATTTTCGGGGTGAGTTTAGGCCTATTGTTCGGTATCGGCCAAGAGTTACGCGGTGCCCATTTCTTGAGCCATGACTTATGGAGTTTAGCTATTGCATGGACGTCGGCGAGTCTACTTTACTATAGTTTTTTCCTGCGTCCATCAGGGTTTAAAAAAGCTAAATTTGCCGATGTTAGCCAAAGAGTCAATGTTAAATCCACTGCTGGATTAACACAAAAATAGCGGACTGTGAAACTGACATAACCTATGTGATTAACCTAAGCACTGAGTCCAATTGGGCTCAGTGTTTTTTTATGGCTTAGAATCTTAATTCGAAGCGCATATCGGGTCTGCGTAGGCGAGATCTTTCATCTAACAGCTGGTTCTTCTCATTGAGTAGGCTGTTTTTCTGTTTTAATAAGTCGGCCTTATCGGTGAGATTATTGATCTTGCCATCAAGACTGCTTATTTCTCTATCAATGGCATTTAAGCGATCGGCTATTTCAGCTAAGCGTTTGTTAGTTAGATATTGTTGATGGCCCTGATTATAACGTTCAACGAAGGCGTTATTGCTACAAACCCCATAGTAGCTTTCTCCCGCTAAGCCAACGCGATAGCCATTTTCGGGAAGACAGTAACTGGCTAACCCTTGCTGGTATCCTTGTTTCCACTGTGCGGTATCGACGCTGAGATTAAATTCTCGGCAATCTTTTTGATATTGATTCAATTGCCCTGCGCTCGTCCCACGGTTGCCATCGGCCAGTCCTAGGGCAAACCAATCACTATTGGCGCATTCTTCAATCGATAAGCTGCTGCATTGAGTGAGCGATAGGACCGAAAGGGCGAGGAAAAGGCTGGGATAATGCATGGACAAGTTCTCTATATGTTGTGGCGTTTAGGATAAAGGCTCTTCTGGGGGAGATCTAGTTTTATATACCGCCGATGATTCTGTCTTAGATGCGCTTTTTTGGGCAAAATCCATCACACTTTAACGGATGGATGCATGATAACCGGCTGATATTATGTTAGTTTGCGATTAACACTTTCATGTCTGCTTTGGGGTTAGCTATGATTTCACCCGTTTCATCGGCGCATTCTGCTTCATTACCGACGGCCAAATCGGTTCATCAACCCAGCGAGATTGCAGAGCCAAGTGGACTCAAATCCTTTACCTATGGCGCTTTAGGCTTGGCTGCTCCCAATGCTGAGCCCAGTTCCGATGTTGCTGCGACGAGCAAACCACTATTGCCAGCTCCCGATGATGCCGCCCCTAATGACATTCGCGATTCGAACGATACTTATTATAGCGCTGGGCAAATATTGAAAGCCGCAGCGACCGTGGGAAGTGTGATTGCCTTATTTGTGTGAGTTAAGTTTTTACGTAAACCTAGCTCGGATATCTATTTGAGCGGTCTTGAATTTGAATGTTCGCAGCAGGATCGAGGCTGTGGTTTTACCTCTTGCTTTATATAGGTTGGCGGAAAAGAATATTCTTTTAGTTTAAGCTTCATTTTCAGTCTCTTTCTTTGCCAAAGTCCTCAGTAAATCTGGTATTGTGTTTAACACGCAAGTGCATTAGTTTTTACTTAAAATTCGTTTAATAATCCTGAACTATATTCATCAAACTTCCGCTGGAGACCGCTTTTGTATGAAGATTTGCCCGCAGTATTCCATATCATGCCTAAGTAAGGTATAAGGGCGCTATGAAAACTCCGAAACGAATCCAACCCCTGGTTGATGAAGGACTGGTCGATGAGGTCATTAGCCAGTTAATGAGCGGTAAAGAAGCGACTGTGTACGTTGTACGCAGTGGTGATGATATCCGCTGTGCCAAAGTCTATAAAGAAGCGGACAAGCGCAGTTTTAAGCAAGCTGTGTTGTATCAAGAAGGCCGAAAAGTCCGCAATAGCCGTCGTGCGCGTGCGATGGAAAAAGGGTCTAAATTTGGCCGCGATCAGCAGGAAGAAGCTTGGCAAAATGCCGAAGTTGAAGCACTTTATCGTTTAGCAAATGCAGGTGTGCGCGTACCAACACCCTATGGTTGTTTCGATGGCGTGTTGTTGATGGAGTTAGTGACGGATGCTGATGGACATGTGGCGCCGAGATTAAACGATGTCAGTATGTCGGCCGAAAAAGCCCTGAAAGATCATGCGTTGGTGATGACCTATGTCAAACGCATGCTTTGTGCTGGGTTAGTGCACGGTGACTTGTCTGAGTTTAACGTGCTAGTCGATAGCGAAGGGCCTGTGATTATTGACTTGCCTCAAGCTGTCGATGCCGCCGCGAATAACCATGCCAAATGGATGTTAGCGCGTGATGTGAATAACATGACCCAATACTATGGCTTGTATGCTCCTGAGCTGTTAAAAACACAATATGCCAAAGAGATTTGGGCCCTGTTCGAAGCGGGTGAATTGAAGCCAGAAACACCATTAACTGGTGAGTTTACCGAAGTATTGGTCGAAGCCGATGTCAGTGCCGTGTTAGAGGAAATTCAAGCGGCCTTTGAAGAGGCGCAAGAGCGTAAACAAAGGATCCAAGAGGCAAACGAAGAAGACTATTAATCGTCTGCCATTGTTTTTTCCCATAAAAAAGACGCTCAAAGTAGCGTCTTTTTCATGCTAAAAATTAAGTGTCACTATTATTTTTATTGTTGATTTTATTATTGTTATTTAATTTTTGGCGTTAGCCAATCCTTGGCTTAATCCCCAATAGAAGCTGGGGCCATCCTTGTTGCTACAAACAAGCTAGCAATCATAGAACTGTGAATAAAATGACAAGACCAGAGAGAGAAATATGTTCATGACTTGGGGGAGCACAATTCACATATTTGATCTTGGGGGAGATAACTCCCTCCCCAGTCTTGCCGAAACTTTTGCATTGTCCCTATTCGTTTGTTGCTGTTAATACTCTTTCCCAATCTTCGTTGGGTCTATCAATTTGGGCGACAAGGCCGGACTAAAAAGGGCGCTGTTATTATTGTTGTTAGCACATCTTTTACATCGTTAGCGTTATCAGCAGGGCGATATGCAATCTCGTCCGGCCTTGTCTATTCGGGCACGTTTAGTTTGTTGTACAGGCATTCAATTGCCATGCAGCGCTTAACCTATGGTGCGTAGCTCGTTATTGAGCTGTTTAATTCTTTTCTGCAGTTGGGCAATCTCGCTCATTAATGCGCATTCTCTTTGCTGGGGTTGTAGATCGCTTTCCCGAACCCATTGGTAGACTGCCTTGGCAGATAGACCGTATTGACGTGCAACATCCGACAGTAAGCGACCTTGCACTTTAACCTCGGTGATAACATGTAGCTTGAGACTATTTTCTGAGATTCCCATGAGCGTTCCCTCTTTTACTGCTTTCTAACTAAAATATGACCGTTTGTGTTGCCTGTTATTGAGGATATTGACGCTGTTCTAAATCCCACTGACTCAGGCCTAGGTGGCGCAGACAGATCCATTCGTGGCGACATAGTGCGATAAAGTTCATGACTGTTTTCATACTTCCTCCTTCATGACCCTAAATACTCGAGTGCATTTTCTGTCTCGATAGGTCCATTTAATTTGGATTAATCCTGTTGAAGTCGACTTGAGTTTTCGGCGATTTCTACCGCGTCTGACTGTCTATTCACTTAGTAGTATGTAAAATTCGTGCCAATATTCTAATTTTTATTTTATTCTTTAAAATCATTGTGTTGTATATTCGATTAAAACGGTGTGATTTTTTAGTGCTGCCAAAAACAGTGCAAGACGCACTATTTCGGTGCCTTCGGCTTGATATGGAACAGGGCTGTCTAAGGCACGATTGCAACCCGAAATCTGTATCTTTGCTGACTACAATCTGGATTAGCAGAATTGAATATGGATAAAGGATTGTCTCGAGCGTAATTGCTTATATACTGCCAGCCTTGTGGCAATCCCTAGGTCATTCGTATTACTTAGTGTGAAGTGATATTTCTTGCCCTTTGAGCGGTATTCACAGTCATCAATCATATAAAGAGGTTATAAATGATGAAGTGTTTTCAGGCAGTGCAATCTGAACCATCCCTGTTAGCCATAGTGGTATTGACGACCGCGCTAGTTGCATCGGGTTGTACAACAATCAATCCCTATTCAAACGAACAACAAACCGCTAAAGCGACCAGTGGTGCATTGATTGGTGCCGTCGCAGGGGCTGCCATTGGCGTAGTCTCTTCGAGCAAAAGCGACCGCGGTAAAGGTGCCTTAATTGGTGCTGCATCAGGCGCTGCAGTCGGCGGTGGTATTGGTTATTACATGGATGTGCAAGAGACCAAATTACGTCAACAACTCGCTTCAACGGGCGTGAGTGTGACCCGTAGCGGCGATAACATCATTTTGAACATGCCTAATGAAGTCACCTTCGGCGTAGATCAAACCGAGTTAAGCGACGGCGCTAAACGCGTGCTGAACTCAGTGGCGCTTGTGGCCAAGGAATACAGCAAAACACAGCTTAACGTATTAGGTTATACCGACAGCAGTGGCTCAGACTCTTACAATTTACGTCTGTCACAAGTACGTGCGGGTGAAGTGGGTAATTACTTGATGAGCAAAGGCGTCGCCTCTGCCCGTGTAAAATCAAAAGGCATGGGGGAAGCGAGTCCTATCGCATCAAATGCAAATGCAAACGGCCGCGCACAAAACCGCCGTGTTGAGATTGTATTAACGCCGACGGGTCAGTAGGCAAGTGAAGCATTCTAGTTTTACAAAAGTCGCCTGAGGGCGACTTTTTTGTTTCTGTGTTAGGCATATTTAGCGGTAAGTGCCTCGCAGATTTAAGCTAGACAATTTGTCCTCTCTAACCTGTGTTTTGGGTGATCTACACCACAATCACATCACAGCGGTTTGCTTCGGGATGAGTTCAGCTTGATCCCTTTATCGATTTCACGTTCTGTATGAGGATAAGTCACAAGAATGACTTTTAGCGCCCAGAGGAGAATATGACTATGATAAGCAAACACGTGTTAGTCGCCTTGAGTTTAAGCCCTGTCATCATGGTGGCTGCTGTACAAGGAATGCCGATGAAAGCCGAAGTGACCACAGGAGCGGCGCCGATAGAACTGCGCGCCGCAGGCAGTTTAAAGACTGCCATGAAAGATATTATTGCCGCTTATCAAGCCGAGTCGCACACGAGTGTTGCGGCACAATATGCGCCATCTGGTTTACTGTTAAAACGCATTCAAGAGGGTGAAAAAGTCGATATTTTTGCCTCGGCGAATATGAAACATCCGCAGGCATTAGTGGATGCGGGTCAGGGGAAAGCGGTGCAAATGTTTGCCCGTAATCAACTCTGCGCGGTTGCTCAGGATAATGTTCAGGTGACGAGTGCAACGCTACTCGATACCTTGTTAGATCCTAAGATCAAAGTTGGCACCTCAACCCCGAAAGCCGATCCGGCGGGTGATTATGCTTGGGCCGTTTTTGCTAAGGCCGAAGCGGTAAAACCCAATGCGAAAGCCGCGTTAGAGACCAAGGCATTGCAACTGACGGGCGGCCCTGAGAGTGCTAAACCACCTAAAGATCGCAATCCTTATGGCTGGGTGATGGAAAACAAACAAGCAGATATCTTTTTAACCTATTGCACTAATGCTGTGCTGGCTAAACAAGAAGTGCCGAGTCTACAAATCATCGACTTACCGCAGGAACTCGCCGTGGGGGCCGACTATGGTTTGCTGGTTTTGCAGGGCGCCAATGCTGCCGCAACGCCGTTAGCTGAGTTTATTCTATCGGCAAAAGGTCAAGCGATTCTGAGCAGTTATGGTTTTCAACCACCGGCAAAATAGTCTTTTCTAGTTTTTCAGCAGGATAAAAAAACGGCACCCTTTCGGTGCCGTTTTTGTTATAAACTCAAACTGTTAAAGCGTTAAAGCGTTAAAGCGTTAAAGCGTTAAAGCGTTAGTGCATCAGATAGAGCGTCGCTAATCCGAGGAAGGCGAATAGGCCAACCACGTCAGTGACTGTGGTGAGCACCATGCCGCCAGCGAGGGCAGGATCGATTTTAAGTCGTTTTAAAATCAATGGAATACTCGCACCTGCAAGCCCAGCCACTGTCATGTTGATCAGCATAGCGCTGCCAATTAATCCCGCCAGTGCCATATCATCCTTCCACAGCAACACGGCAATAAACACCAAAATCGACCACATTAAGCCATTGAGAAAACCAATCGATAATTCTTTACCAATAAGCCAACGGGCGTTGCTTTGGCCTATGTGGCCTAAGGCAATACCGCGGATCACGAGTGCTAAGGTTTGATTACCGGCCACACCGCCCATGCTAGGGACAATTGTCATCAAGATGGCGATGGTAGCAAATTGCTCGATAGTGCCTTCAAACATATTACTGACCGAGGAGGCGAGTAGCGCGGCGAACAAGTTAATCGTGAGCCAGAGTGAGCGACGTAGGGTACTTTTTAGCACTGGGCCGAAAGTATCCTCGTCATCGTCCATCCCCGCCATCCCCATCATGGAATGCTCGGCATCTTCGCGGATAACGTCGACCACGTCATCGATTGTGATCCGTCCTAGCAGCTTGCCATCTCTATCAACAACGGGAGCTGATACCCAGTCATTGCGTTCGAATTTCTGCGCCACTTCACTGTCGGACATGCTCACCGGAATACTTTGGATATCGGGGTCCATGATGTTGCGAATTGTGGTGCTTGGCGCGCAAGTCAGTAGATCTGCCAGCCTGACACCGCCGAGCACTTTGTCCTGTTTATCGACCACATATAAGGTATCTGTGGTGTCTGGCAGGTTGCCCCTTTGGCGAAGATAGCGCAGCACCACATCGATATTCACATCGGGTTTTAGAGTAACGGTATCTGTGTTCATCAAGCTGCCGGCGGTCTCATCGGGATAGGATAAAGCCTGTTCTACCCGCTGGCGGTTTTGTTCTGTCATCGACTGCAGCACTTGCTTGTAAACGGCGTCGGGAAGACTACGCAGAATATAGGCCAGATCATCGGTGTCCATGCTCGCTGTCGCTTTTGCAACCCGCTCAGGACTCATGCTGCGGATCAGCGGATCTTTGAGTTCTTCGCTTAACTCGTCGAGTATGTCGCCTATTTGTTCTTGATCGATAAGCTGCCACAGCACTTGTCTGGCGCTGGGTGGTGAGGATTCTAAGATCAGCGCGATATCTGAGGCGGCCATTTTCTGCAGCATATTACGCACGTGCACAAACATGCCACTGCTAAGCGCTTGGTTTAACTGGTCGAGACTATGTCCGGTGTGATCGTTTTCTGAATTATCTACGGGCATTTGTCCTCCATAGTTGTCCGCCACTGTGCGGCAAATTGGTTCGAGAGTGCGCTGCTTTGCGCAGGGCTGAGACTTAGCGGTGACTTCGCGATAGCTATGCTTCAGTCACAGATAGAGCGCTCTGGCATAGGTCATGCGTTTTACGCATAGATTAAGGCGGCTAAGACTAAGGTGAGTCAGCGGTAATGCTCGCTAGTGTAATCGCCTATGGTTCGTGCCGTCGAGCGACAAATATGTCGCCAAGCTTTTGAAACGAGATGTGAACTGCACAAATAAGCAGTGCTAAGTGTGATGTGTACTGATCTGAGTGCCTGTGCGGAACACTGAGTATGAAATCAAACTAACAGGCTTCGTCAAACTTAGCGTCGATTAAGGCACAAATGGCATCCAGAGCGGGCTCAGCATCTGGGCCTTCGGCGATAAGTTTAATGGTTTTACCCATGCCAGTCTCAAGCATCAATAAGCCAAGCACGCTGGCGGCCGATGCCTGTTTATCGCCTTGTATTAAGGTGATGGTCGCATCAAACTCGGATGCCAGTACCACCAACTTAGTGGCGGCACGGGCATGTAATCCCAGTTTGTTACAGATGGTGATCTGACGTTCAAGCTTTGGCATTATTCAGCTCTCGATGGCGGGCATAAACTTTATGTTTACCGTTACTAAAGCGTTTAGCCAATTGCTCTGCGACGTAAACCGATCTGTGTTGTCCACCCGTGCAGCCAATCGCTACAGTTAAATAACTGCGATTGTTGCGCTCGAGATGCGGCAGCCAAGTTTCCAGTAAATTTTCGATTTGCCAGATGAACTTATTCACGAGTGGTTGACGATTTAAGAACTCAGCCACGGGCTCATCTAAGCCTGTCAATGGACGCAGCGCCAGTTCCCAGTGTGGGTTAGGCAGAAAGCGTACATCAAACATAAAGTCGGCTTCGGTTGGCATACCGTGCTTAAAGCCAAAGGACTCGAAGTTAATCACTAACTCTTTATCGACGCTGCCGAGCAGAATTTGTCTCACTTGATCGCTTAAATCATAGATATTCAAATTCGACGTATCTATGTAGTGATCGACCAGTTTTGACATAGGCTCGAGCAGTTTCCCTTCCAGCTTTATCGCTTCTTGCAAAGAGACTTGGCTCTTCGACAAAGGATGCAAACGGCGGGTCTCGCTGTAACGCTTAAGCAGAATTTTATCGCTGGAATTGAGGAAGAAGCTGGTTAACTCAGTATCAGGAGGCAGGCTCGCGAGTTGCTTCACTAAGACTTTATCCTGCTCAGGCATGTTACGCACGTCGACACTGATGGCGACGAGATCGTTACTGCCTTTGAGTTGCTCAAGCAAAGTGCCGATTAAGGGCAAGGGAAGGTTATCGACACAATAATAGCCGAGATCTTCGAGTACCCTTAGGGCGACAGATTTGCCTGAGCCTGAGCGGCCCGACACTATGACCAGTTTCATCCAGTGATTACCTGATAGAGTTCCGTTTCATCATGCGTCTTGCGTAATTGCTTTAATATTTGCTTGTCGCTCAGCTTTTCGGCCATGCAAGACAAGGTACTTAAGTGTTGCTGACATTGGTCAGCAGGCACCAGTAGTGCAAATAAAATATCAACAGGTTGCTTATCGATAGCATCGAATGCTATCGGCTCTTCACACTTAATGAGTATGGCAATGGGCTGATCTATATCGGCTAGTCGACCATGTGGAATGGCGATGCCGTTACCTATACCTGTGCTCCCCATCTTTTCGCGCGCCACTAGGCTTTCGAATATCTCTTGAGATGAGAGGGTCGGGTACTGGGCAGCGACTAAGTCGCTGATGAGTTCCAGTACCTTTTTCTTGCTGCCCGGAGTGGCGCAGGTAGTGCACTCCGGCCGCAGTATGGTACAAAGTTCCATTATTAGTGTTTTGTTAACTTCTCTTTGTGTTTAATAACCTGACGATCAAGCTTGTCAATCAGGGCGTCTATAGCGGCATACATGTCAGCATGCTCTGAAGTAGCAAAAACTTCACCACCGATAAGATTTATTCTCGCTTCGGCAATCTGTTGCATTTTCTCGACATTGAGCACAACGTGCACATTATTGATCTGTTCGAAATGGCGTTCAAGTTTTGAAAACTTTTCTTCTACATATGCGCGTAACGATTCGGTAATTTCGACATGGTGTCCACTCAGGTTTATTTGCATAGAAACGTCCTCCGATATCCACTGTAGGTTATAAACTTTTACGCTGATTAGAAGGCGGAATGAGCATAGCCTCTCGGTACTTCGCAATGGTTCTGCGGGCTACGTTGATCCCTTGTTCTGCCAGAAGTTGTGCCATCTTACTGTCGCTTAATGGTTTTTTCTGGTTTTCCGCTGCAACCAGTTTCTTAATGAAGGCTCTGATTGCTGTGGATGAGCACTCCCCACCATCGTCAGTTCCGACGTGGCTAGAGAAGAAGTATTTTAGTTCAAAAAGTCCCTTAGGGGTATGCATGTATTTCTGTGTCGTCACCCTTGAGATGGTCGACTCATGCATTTCTACCGCTTCGGCAATATCGTTCAGCACCATAGGTTTCATGGCTTCTTCACCGTATTCAAAGAAACCTTGCTGATATTGGACGATACAGTTCGCCACCTTCAACAGGGTATCATTACGGCTCTCTAAACTCTTGATAAACCATTTAGCCTCTTGCAGATGACCACGAATAAATTGGCTATCGGCTTGGCTTTTAGTGCTGCGCGCCATCGAGGCATAATGTTGGTTTACATTGATTTTTGGCATGCAGTCAGGATTCAGCTCAACCACCCAGCGGCCATTTTTCTTCGACACAGACACATCTGGGATGACGTATTCGTCATCGTTGGGCGTAATCAATAAACCTGGGCGAGGATTGAGGGTTTGGATAAGCGCGATGCCGTCTCTTAACTCATCCTCTTTTAATTTAGTCTTACGCATCAACAATCTAAAATCGCGGGCGGCGATCAGATCTAAATGATCTTTGATCAGCATGCGGGCGTTTTCTAGGTTGGGCGTATCAGCGGCGAAATGCGACAGTTGGATCAACAGGCACTCGCTTAAATCGCGGGCGGCAACACCAATGGGATCAAAATGTTGAATGCGCTTGAGTACGGCTTCTACTTCGTCGAGCTCAACCTCAGAATTGCCCATGGCTTCGAGGATTTCGTCAGTGCTTTGGGTGAGATAGCCTTGATCGTCGATGGCATCAATAATGGCGGTGGCAATGGCTAAATCGGTTTCAGAAAACGGCGTGAGGTTTTTTTGCCATTCTAAGTGTTCATACAAGCCTTCACTGGTCTCACCTTGGAAGGGCATATCGTCTTCACGACTGCCACCGGGGCCAGAATTAGGAGAGGCGGTGAACACTTCATCCCATGTGGTGTCCATGGGGAGTTCGTCGGGCATGGACTCTTTCGTGAGCGACTCTGCCGTATCTATGGTGGAGCTGTCTTTTTCTGGCGGCAGGGTGCTAGATTCACTGAAATCCGTATCGGATAGCGTTTGGTTTACAGGGTCTTTAGTGGCGTCGAATTGATCCTCTTCCAGCTCGAGAAGGGGATTAGAATCTAAGGCTTGCTGGATCTCTTGCTGCAGTTCTAATGACGACAGTTGCAACAGACGGATGGCCTGTTGTAATTGTGGCGTCATGGTTAACTGTTGACCCAGTTTGAGCTGGAGTGACGCTTTCATGTTACCGCTGATCCCTACGTTATTATTGTTGGATGAGGTCGCTTGTTATCATCTTGAGTGGAGTCCAATGGTGGCATAAATTGCCTGCATTGGCTCCGCTTGATTAACTATAGCCTGAATTGTTCACCTAAGTACACAGCCCTAACTTGCTGATTGTCTAAGATCTCTGCGGGTGTTCCTTCGGCAATCAAGTTTCCGTGACTCACGATATAGGCATGTTCACACACATCTAATGTCTCACGGACATTGTGGTCTGTGATCAACACGCCAAGGCCACGACTTTTGAGCTGTTCGATAATCTTTTTAATGTCGATAACCGAAATCGGATCGACACCAGCAAAGGGTTCATCGAGCAAAATGAACTTAGGATTTGCTGCTAACGCCCGCGCAATTTCGACACGGCGACGTTCACCGCCCGACAATGACATGCCTTGGCTGTCACGGATGTGGGTGATGTGGAACTCTTCAAGCAGATGCTCTAGCTCTTCTTCCCTTTGCTCTTTTTTTAGTTCTTTACGCGTTTGCAGCACGGCCATGATGTTGTCATGGACGGTCAGTTTACGAAAGATACTGGCTTCCTGTGGCAAGTAACCTATGCCTTTGCGGGCGCGCAGGTGCATAGGATCTGCGGTTAAATCATCATCGTCGATAAAGATGTGGCCTTTATCGCTCTTAACCAGACCGACGACCATGTAAAAGGTGGTAGTTTTACCCGCGCCGTTCGGGCCGAGCAGTCCAACAACTTGACCTGTCTTTACCGTTAGACTGACGTCTTTAACCACTTGGCGACTCTTATAACTCTTCGCCAGATTTTGTGCTCTTAGGGTGATTTGGGTCATTTAGAGTCCTGCTTTTTCACAGGTTTATCCGCTGGCGCGTCTGGTTTGGCATCATCTTGATAGCTTTCAGGCTGAATAATAGTGATCACGCGATCGTCACCACTACCTGTGCTTTCTGCAATCAATTTTTGCTGGATGATGTTATAGCGGATCACATTACCCGTCACTTGGCTACCTGCTTGATCTAACGAAGCTTGGCCTTTCAGTGTCAGGGTACGGCTTGCCATATCGTAACGAATTTCTTTCGCGCTCGCCGAGGCTGGACGGCCATCGTCTAACACTTGGCTGTAAGTTGCGGGGTTACCAGTGGCCACTAAAATTTTGCTATTTTCACCTTCGGCAGAAAATGCACGCAGTTCATTTGCTTGGATTTTTATCGAGCCTTGGGTAACTTCCACCGGACCAAAGAAGATGATCTGGTTGTTCTTGATATCTGCCGTTTGGCTCACTGCTTTGATTTTAACTTCCTGCTTTAGGTCGTCGACTTTAGCAAAGGCGCTCATGCTCATTATTAGCATTAGGCTGGCAAGTAATACGTTATTTTGCTTCATATGTTCCTACTACCTGACTGGTCAATTTCACTTCCTGCGCGTTGAGGTCGGCATAAAGGCCTTGGCCTTGAATATTAAAATCTTTCCCTGTGACGTAAATGGTACGGTCAGAGGTCATTATCATCGTATTGAGATCGAGTTCCAGATAACTGGTGGACAAGGTCTGGATCGGTTCTTCTGCGCTAATGGCATCAATAATAACATTGTTTTCGAGTACAACCTTGCCCGTTTCCTTGTTTAGCTTGCCCTGATCTGCACTGAGTTGCCATTGTGCTTTACCTTGGTCTGGATAAACAAGATAAACAGGTTGAGTAAAGTAAGTTTGATTCGTTGAATCATAATGTTCCATGTGTTTCGCCGTCACACGGCTATTGACTAGCCCTTGTTCATTGAACTCAACACTGCGCAGATCTTCAATGATGAAATCTGGGGTATTCTGATCTTTAACTCTATTATCGGTATCACCGCTGTGTTTGTTCTGCACTTGCCAATACAGCACTAATGCAGTTCCAAAAAAAGCAATAATCGCGAGTGTCACACGACTCATATACTCATTCCATGGGCCGAAGTGAATTTATTTTGACTGAGTAGCAACAGATCTGTGAGTTCACGCAGTGCACCGTGGCCACCATTGAGCGTAGTGACAAAGTGGGCGTGCTGACGCACATAGGGATGACCATCGGCCACACTGACCGCTAAACCGACGACATTCATCACGGGTAAATCGACAATATCATCACCGATATATGCTACTTCTTCCGGGGTGACACCATAGAGTGCGAGCAATGCTTCATAGGGCTCGAACTTATTATCTACGCCTTGGTAAATATGGGTTACGCCAAGGGCTGTCATACGGTTTTCAACGATTTTGGATTGACGTCCAGTGATAACCGCAAGATTAAAACCGCTGGTGAGTATCGAGCGCACGCCATAGCCGTCGCGGGTGTGGAAGGCTTTTAGCTCTTCGCCGCTATTGCTTAGGTAAATACGACCGTCGGAAAACACCCCGTCGACGTCACAGATCAACAGTTTAATCTTTTGCGCGCGTTGCCACACATCATCACTGATTGGGCCGTAAAATCCTTGCTGTGGCATTAAATGACTCCTGCTTTAACCATGTCTAGCATGTTAAGAGCGCCGATTGGATGGCGGTCTTTATCGATAACAATTAATCCGTTGATGTTTTTTGAGTCCATCACTTGCAGCGCTTGGGCGGCCAACACACCGTCTGTGATGGTCACGCAGTTACGGGTCATCACATCGGCGATGGGTGTAGTACGTAGATTCACTTCGGCATCGATAACGCGGCGTAAATCACCATCGGTGAAGATACCAACCAGCTTGCGCTGATCATCGATAATCGCCGTCATGCCTAAGCCTTTTTTGGAAATTTCGTACAGGGCTTCTGTGATGCAAATATCGTGGTTAACGAGCGGTAAGTCATCACCGCTATGCATGACATCGCAGACTTTTAACAATAACTTTCGCCCTAAAGCACCGCCAGGATGGGACATAGCAAAGTCATCACGGGTAAAGCCTTTTGCCTGCAGTAGCGCAATGGCAATGGCATCGCCCATCACTAAGGTCGCGGTAGTGCTTGACGTTGGCGCGAGTCCAAGTGGGCAAGCTTCTTCTGGGACTTCAATACATAAATGTACTTTAGATAAGCGCGCCATGTTCGATTCGGGTTTACCTGTTACCGCGATAACGGGCACGCCCATACGTTGGATGACGGGCATTAAGGTGAGGATTTCGCTCGACTCACCAGAATTAGAAATCGCTAAAATCACATCGTTATCGGCTAATACACCGAGATCGCCGTGGCTGGCTTCACCCGGATGCACAAAAAATGCGGGCGTTCCTGTGCTGGCGAGGGTGGCAGAAATCTTATTACCGATATGGCCCGATTTGCCCATTCCCATGACAATCACTTTGCCTGTGCAGTTAAGGATCAACTCGCAAGCTTCTGCAAATTCGGCCGAATCAACATATTGATAAAGATTGTCTAGGGCTGACTTTTCAATGTCGATAACTTTACAGCCCCATTGGCGCAGTTGTGATTTGTCTACCATGTCTATCTCTCTTTTTGCATTGTCTTTGTCGCCCCATTGATGGGATTGGAATAGCACAATTTGGTACGCGATAAAGATGATATGTAATAGGCTTTCTGCCAAGTTTTAGTTTGTTTTCAGACGATTTAGCTTATGTCTTGTTGTGGTGAATTCCCTAAAACAACAAAACAATTGCGGCAGGCTAGAGCGATTGATCCGACTCGTCAAGTTCAGCTGCGGCAGCTATTCATGCACAATAACCTGTTTAGCGGCAGAAGGTCTTGAGCAATATCATCGTCTTTGTCGTTTATTTCAATGGATTTATCCCGTATCGCGGCGGGTATTACCGCACGGGATGCCTCTATTTCACACTCGTATATCGACGCATCGCACCTAAAAGTGGACGAAGAGCGAGCTAAGTGCGAACGAATTAGCCAATATCGCCAATTCTGCAACTAGGTTGAAAACATTAAGTAACATTTTACCTGTGCAGAGTGAAAACTTAGGGCGCATTTTCGCTGTAAATGAGGCAAATTGAAAGTATCGCAGGGCGATAGTGTCGATTCGGTTGTAGGTTAAAGCGCAATTACGTACAATTTGCGGCTCTTCGATTGGTCAGTCTAGGAAGACTAGGATCACCTCTTTTGCAAATGTCGGAATCAAGCATGACTCAAGAACAAACACCGTTGGTTGAGATCCGTAATTTGGGGTTTAGCCGCGGTCAGCGTGTGATATATGAAGATATTAGCCTGTCCATTCCAAGGGGCAAGGTGACGGCGATCATGGGGCCGAGCGGCATAGGCAAAACGACCCTGTTAAAGTTGATCGGCGGCCAATTAACGCCTGACCACGGACAAGTGTTATTCGACGGTCACGATATCCATGGCGTGAGTCGCAATGAATTATTTAGTCTGCGTAAGCGGATGAGCATGTTGTTTCAAAGCGGTGCGCTGTTTACCGACATCAACGTGTTCGATAACGTGGCCTTTGCGCTGCGCGAACATTCAGGTCTGCC
Organism: Shewanella septentrionalis; assembly: GCF_025370265.1. Lineage (NCBI taxonomy): Bacteria > Pseudomonadati > Pseudomonadota > Gammaproteobacteria > Alteromonadales > Shewanellaceae > Shewanella > Shewanella septentrionalis. The sequence continues at coordinate 55,246 of NZ_JAMTCC010000011.1, forward strand.
AGAAGACATTATTCGCACTATCGTGCTGATGAAGCTCGAAGCCGTAGGTTTACGTGGTGCCGCCCAGATGATGCCAAGTGAATTATCCGGTGGTATGCAACGCCGCGCGGCATTGGCCAGAGCCATCGCGCTTGAGCCTGAAATGGTGATGTACGATGAGCCTTTTGCCGGCCAAGATCCAATCTCTATGGGCGTGTTAGTGAAGCTTATTCGTGAGTTATCGGATGCGCTCAATTTGACCTCCATCGTAGTGTCCCACGATGTGGATGAAGTCCTCGGCATTGCCGATTATGTGTATGTGGTGGCCGACAAAAAAGTTATTGCCCACGGTACGCCAGAAGAATTGAAATACGCCGACAATCCACAGCTTAAACAGTTTATTCAAGGCGCGCCCGATGGCCCAGTGCCGTTCCATTATCCGGCGAATGATTACCAACAAGAATTGATGGTAAAAGGAGTTGGCAAGTGAAGTTAATAGACAGTATTGCCGACTTAGGCCGCAGCGCGATTGAGTTAGTGCTCGGTTTTGGCCGCGCAGGCCTTATGTTGTGGGGGGCGATTTTTCGCTGGCCACGGGTGCGCAAAGGTTTTCCATTATTAGTGCGCCAGATTTATGTGGTCGGCGTGCAATCTATGGTGATTATTTTAGTCTCAGGGCTTTTTATCGGCATGGTGTTGGCACTACAAGGCTACAACATCTTAGTTGGTTTTGGCACCGAAGAAAGCTTAGGCCCTATGGTGGCGCTCAGTTTACTGCGTGAGTTAGGGCCCGTGGTTACCGCACTTTTGTTTGCGGGACGTGCGGGTTCTGCCTTAACCGCTGAAATTGGTTTGATGAAGAGTACTGAGCAGCTCTCGAGTTTAGAGATGATGGCTATCGACCCATTAAGGCAGATTATTGCACCGCGCTTTTGGGCGGGGGTGATCAGTATGCCATTACTGGCGTTAATGTTTACCGCTGTGGGTATATATGGCGGTCACATAGTCGGCGTGGAATGGAAAGGAATCGACAGCGGGGCGTTTTGGTCGATTCTGCAGGCGTCGGTCGAGTGGCGTCAGGACATAGTTAACTGCTTGATCAAGAGTGGTGTGTTTGCCGTAGTGGTGACTTGGATTGCGTTATATCGCGGTTATCAAGTGATCCCAAATCCGGAAGGTATCAGCCGTGCAACGACTCAGACTGTGGTTCAGTCGAGTCTCGCAGTATTGGCATTAGATTTTTTACTGACAGCCCTGATGTTTGGCCGCTAACGGAACACTGCGGATTTCGACACAGGTAAGATGGATTAACAGAGTGGTAGCTGAACATGTTGACACGAAAAATTGAATTATTAGTGGGTGTGTTTCTTTTAACGGGATTGGCCGCTTTTTTGGTCTTAGTCTTTAACGTTGCCAATATTGAAGTGAAAAGCAGCGATAGCACTTACACCATAAAAGCCAATTTCACCAATATTGGTGGCTTGAAGGTGCGTTCGCCCGTCAAGGTTGGCGGTGTCGTGGTTGGCCGCGTCAGTGGCATAGATTTAGATCCCGTTAAGTTAGTGGCAGTGGTCACCTTAGTGATGGACAAGCGTTACGATAAATTTCCAGAAACCAGTAGTTTAGCCATTTTGACTTCGGGTTTGTTGGGCGAGCAATTCTTAGGGTTAACACCGGGTTTTGTCGATGATGATGTCAGCATGCTTAAAGATGGCGATAAGATTGATGATACGCGCTCGGCATTAGTGTTGGAGGAACTGATTGGTCAGTTCTTATATAGTATGGGTTCGAAAGACAAATAGGGGTTACCGCTATGTTTAAAAACTTATCTCGTTTTTTATTGCCGTTAGTGATGGTTTTAGGGACAACGAGCGCTGTCGCCGCCGATGTGGTTGTCGATACGACAGATCCGTATGCCATGGTGAAAGCCGTTGCGAATAAAACCTTCGATCGTTTTCATAAAGATAAAGCGTTAATTGATGCAAATTCAGACCATTTAAAGGTAATCGTTCGTGAAGAACTCATGCCTTATGTCGATTATAAATATGCCTCTTACAAAGTCTTAGGCCAATATCTTAAGGATTCAACCGAAGACCAACGTAATCGTTTTGTCGATGCCTTTGAAGGTTATTTAGTGTCGACCTATGCCCAAGCCTTTACTGAGTACACCAATCAAAAAGTGGAATTTTCACCTGGGGTTGATTTCAGCAAAGAGAAAATGGTGGATGTGAACGTGCAGATCATCGAAGCCGGTCGTCCGCCAATTAAACTGTTGTTTAAGGCTCGCCGTTTGAAAGATGACTCATGGAAGGCATTTGATTTAGTCGCCGAAGGTGTGAGCTTACTGTCTTCTAAGCAGTCTGAAATCTCGAATCTAATTCGCCAGCAGGGTATCGATCCTGTGATTAAGATGCTTGAAGATCGCACCAAAGAAAAAGTGGTCATGAAGGCTAAATCAGGGAAGTCACAGTCGTGATTGAATTTGTGCAACAGGGCACAGTTTGCCATCTCAAAGGGCGCATAACCCAAGCCGATGTCATTACACTTTGGCCGCAGCGGCAACAACTGCTGAGCGAGTCAACCCAGATATTGTCTTTGTCTGGGCTCGAATACAGTGATAGCGCTGGCATGGCATTTTTGCTGGCGTTAGTGCGTGAACATGGCAGCCAACTTGAATTACGTTCTGCCTCACCACAACTTAAAAAACTCATCGATTTATATGATTTACATGCCTTCTTTACCGAAGAAGTGCATTGATAATAGGGTAATAGATTTCATGGAATGCAGCTTAATCGAACAGATTTTACGTGATGCGTTAGGGCTTGAAGAAGTTCACGCTAGCTCAGATGGTAGCCATTATAAAGTGATCGCAGTAGGCGAATGCTTCGATGGTATGAGCCGAGTCAAACAGCAACAAGCCATTTATGCACCGTTGACGGCACACATTGCCAGCGGTGAATTACATGCATTAACGATCAAAACTTTCACGCCGACTCAATGGAAACGCGAAAAAGTTTTCAACATGCCTAGCTAGTGAGGAAAAGTGGATAAACTAACAATTCAGGCAAGCCCCCCGCTTGCCGGTGATGTGATTATTTCGGGTGCGAAAAATGCGGCTCTGCCTATTCTGATGGCAGGCGTATTAGCCGAAACCGATTTTGTGGTTTCTAACGTGCCGAATCTTCGCGATGTGAGTACGAGCTGTAAATTATTACGCTGCCTTGGTGCTGAAGTGACTGAGCTTGGCGACGGACAGATCCGCATTTCAACCACGAATCTGAATGAGTTTTGCGCTCCCTACGATCTTGTGAAAACCATGCGCGCTTCTATCTTGATCTTAGGGCCGTTATTGGCGCGTTATGGTACCGCAGACGTATCATTGCCTGGCGGCTGTGCCATTGGCGCAAGACCAGTTAACTTACACTTACATGGCCTCGAAATGATGGGTGCCAAGATTGAAGTGAAAGAAGGCTATATTAAAGCCCGTGTCGATGGTCGCTTAAAGGGCGCCCATATTTTTATGGACATGGTGAGCGTGGGCGCGACTGAAAACCTATTGATGGCCGCGGCACTTGCCGATGGCGAAACCGTGATTGAAAACGCGGCGCGCGAACCAGAAGTGATTGACTTGGCTAACTGTCTGATTGCTATGGGCGCGAAGATCACTGGTGTTGGCAGTGCTACTCTGCGTATTCAAGGCGTTGAGCGTCTACAGGGCTGCGAGTACCGTGTGATGCCAGACCGTATTGAAACTGGCTCCTTCCTTGTTGCTGCAGCTGTGACACGTGGTCGTATCCGTTGCTTAAAAGCCGATCCTGCGTCATTAGAGTCTGTTATCGCGAAACTTGAAGATGCGGGTGCTAAGATCACTACAGGTGAAGATTGGATTGAGCTTGATATGCAAGGTAAACGTCCAAAGGCGGTCAATATCAAGACGGCACCTTATCCCGGTTTTCCAACGGATATGCAGGCGCAGTTTTGTGTGCTCAACGCTTTAGCGCAAGGTACGGCAACAATTACCGAGACCATCTTCGAAAACCGCTTTATGCACGTGCCAGAGCTTATTCGTATGGGCGCAACCATGGAGCTTGAAGGTAATACCTGCATCATCCAAGGGATTGAGTCCTTGAGTGGTGCTCAGGTGATGGCAACGGATTTACGTGCGTCAGCGAGTCTGGTGATTGCGGGCTTAGTGGCCGATGGTAAGACGATTGTTGATCGTATTTATCACTTAGACCGCGGTTATGAGCACATTGAGAATAAGTTCCAAGGTTTAGGCGCGCAGGTTGTGCGTACTCAGTAATGAGCTATTGAGCTAGGCCTGAGAGATTAAAATCTCGACCCATTAAAAAACCAGCTTAAAAGCTGGTTTTTTGTTGTCTGCGTACGCAATGATGGGTGCCGCTCTAGTTATCGACCACAACCTTTTCATCGATAATCACGGGCAACTCCTGTTGTTTCCCTTGGCGTATCACAGTCATCATCACTTTCTTACCCGGTGTGGTTTCAGCGATGCGGTCCATCAGCATTTCAACGCCTGGCACATCTTCACCATCGTATTTAATAATCACATCCCTTGGCATTAGCTGGGCGCGCGCTGCAGGGCCATTAGGGTCGACCCCCATAATGACCACACCTTTTAGATCGGGCAGATTGAGAATTTGTGCAATGACAGGGTTGATAGGTTCACCTGAAATACCCAAAGCACCACGGATAACGCGGCCATTCTTAATCAATTTGCCCATAATGCTGTGGGCCAATTTAATCGGGATAGCGAAGTTAATCCCATGGCCGCCCCCTTCTTCACCCACTTGGAATGCTGCGGTATTAATACCAATAAGGCTGCCGTTGGTGTCAATGAGCGCGCCGCCCGAGTTACCGGCATTAATCGCCGCGTCGGTTTGTAAGAAGTCTAAGTAACCTGAACTTAAGCCGTTACGACCCGTGGCACTGATGATGCCTTGGGTAATGGTTTGGCCCAAATTGTAGGGATTACCAATGGCGAGTACGACATCACCAACTTGAGGCGGACTGTCGAGGTTAACGGGGACAATCGGTAAGTTATCGCCTTCAATCTTGAGTACCGATAAATCAGTTTCTGGATCGAAGCCAACCACTTCTGAGGTAAATTTACGTCCATCTTGCAGGGCGACAACAATTTCGTCGGCCTTTTTAATAACATGATAATTCGTAAGAATATAGCCTTCTTTACTCATTATCACCCCAGAACCTAGACCTTGAAGTGAGCCTGAATTAAGTGGCCGATTCTGATCTATGCTGAGGCTATAAATATTCACAACGGCAGGAGCTGCACGGCGTACCGCCTTGGCAAAGGATAGCTCGACTGTGTTGTTGGCTCGGGTTTGAAGCAGGCTATTACCGAGGGATTGGTTATCGAAATAACGGGTTACCAATAAAAACATGGCCGCCATGATAAGACCGAAAAGGGTGGCTTTACCGAGATATAATAGTGTGTCTTTTATCGTCATGGCAGGATGGATCTTGAAAAAGGTGAGTTAGATTAACATGTTTAATCTATGTAAGCATAGGGAACCTAAGCTCCCTATGCTTATCTGTGGCAGAAAATATGGCCTATTTAGCCGATTAACGTAGGACTAAATACAACATGCTCTTATCACGCATAATCTTCAGTGCAACGGCACCTTCTTGATCTTTTAGCTGTGCTTTAAGAGTCTTAAGATCTTTAATTGCAGTACGGTTAATACCGACAATCACATCTCCTTTTTGTAAGCCACTCATAGCCGCAGGCGAACCTTGGGCGACATCGGTAATTTCAATGCCCTTAGATGAGTTTTCTAAGGATGCCCCTTGCAACATAGGGTGTACGGCGCCAGCAGCAGATTCACTGGTTTGGCTCGCTTCGCCTAAGGTCACTTTAACGGTTTTCTTATCACCGTCACGGATGAGTCCTAACTCAACCTTAGCACCCGCGCCCATAGTGGCGACTTTGGCACGCAGTTCTTGGAAGGACTTAATGCCACGGCCATCGACGCTGATAATGATATCACCCGCTTTAATACCGGCTTTCTCGGCGGCACTGTCTTTGGCTACTTCATTCACGAAGCCGCCGTGCTGGGTGTCTAAACCAAAGCCTTGGGCGAGTTGGCTATCAAGATCGCGTCCCGAAATCCCCAGTACCCCGCGGCGTACTTCACCGTGTTCGGCAATTTGCGCGACCAGGTTTTTCACCATATTGGCAGGGATCGCAAAGCCGATACCGACGTTACCACCTCCCGGCGCTACGATTGCGGTGTTAATCCCAATCAATTCCCCGTTTAAGTTAACGAGTGCACCACCCGAGTTACCACTATTGATAGCAGCATCGGTTTGAATAAAGTTTTCCAGCATTTCTATGCCTAAACCGCTACGGCCTAAAGCACTGACAATACCTGAAGTCACGGTTTGCCCTAAGCCGAAGGGGTTACCAATGGCAACGGCAAAGTCACCAACACGCAAGTCGTCAGAGTCTGATGACTTGATTGCGACAAGATTTTTCGCCTCAATTTGCAGTAATGCAATATCAGACTCTGAGTCAGTACCAATGAGTTTGGCTTTTACTTCACGGCCGTCATGTAGACCAACTTGAATATCATCGGCACCGTCAATCACGTGATTGTTAGTGACTATGTAGCCTTTTTCAGCATCAATAATAACGCCTGAGCCTAAGCCTCTAAAAGGACGTTCTTGCACTTGCTCTTGTGGCGCATTAGGGCCGAAAAAGTAACGGAAAACATCAGGTACTCTTTGCTTAGAAACATGAGTCCCCGTTACAGCTACTGATACGACTGCGGGCGTCGTACGCTCAAGCATAGGCGCAAGACTTGGAATGGATTGTCCCTCAACCGTCTGTGGAATGGCAGCCTGTGAGACGACAGGCACCATAGTCAGGGTCGCGGCTAACATTGCGGCTGAAAGTACAGATAATTTTGTTTTCATCTATTCATAACTCCAAATAAGGGTTGAAAGATCTGGATGTAATGCATCAGCAATTGTGCGAGTGCCAGATCAAATCTGTATCGGTACCGGCTATTTGCCTAGGTAACCATTCGGACACGCACCTAATTGAAAAAGTTCATCATATTAACAAATGTTAATTTTTTTGAGCCTATTTTATCGGCTGTTTCATGCTCGTTGCTGAGTGGAAAACTGTGGGCAAGATACGCATTTTTCAAGCCCTGAAAACAACAAGTTTTGCCGATTAAAATGACCTACAGCATAGAGGTTTATTCGTCGTTTGTATGCTGTTTAACCTTGAGGCAAAAGTCGTATTCTGCATTAATATATCCTGCGTCACATTGGCCGTGCTAATATCGTTGCAGTTTTAGTAAAGGACATAAGAGAATTAAAAAGTGCCTCAGTTAAGCCCTTGGCAGCATTATCAAAAAGATCTTACCCGTGACGGTTTTTCCCATGATCCAGCCCAAGAAATTGCCGTCAAAGCATTACAACGTGTCTATGAAGACTTAACGGCGGCGGAAGAGCCGACTTCTGTCGTGGGGAAATTGTTTAGTGCATTAGGCTTAAAGTCGGCGCCAGCTTCACCTAAGGGCCTGTATCTTTGGGGCGGTGTGGGTCGCGGTAAAACCTATCTGATGGATACTTTTTTTGATGCCTTGCCTGGCGATCAAAAGCTGCGGGCTCACTTCCATCGTTTTATGCATCAATTGCATTTAGATTTAGATGAGCTGAAAGGCGTGCGCGATCCCTTACTGGTGATTGCGAAAAAGATGGCCGCGAAATATCGCGTTATCTGTTTCGATGAATTCTTTGTCTCAGATATTACCGATGCCATGTTGTTAGGCACGCTGTTTCAAGCGCTATTTAAAGAAGGCGTCGTGCTGGTTGCTACGTCTAACATTATCCCCGATGACTTATATAAAAATGGCCTACAGCGCGCACGTTTCTTACCTGCGATAGCCTTAATTAATCAGCATTGTGAAGTGCTTAATGTGGATTCTGGCATTGACTATCGGCTGCGAACCCTTGAGCAAGCGGAGATTTATCATCATCCATTAGACGCACAAGCCGATGCCAATCTAATGCGTTATTTTAGCCAGTTAGCGCCTGAGTCTGAGGTGCATACCGCCGATATTGAAATCGAAGGCCGTAGCATCAGTATTCGTCAGCAAGCACAGGGCGTATTATTGGCCGATTTTAGAGCGCTTTGTGATGGTCCACGAAGTCAGCGTGACTACATGGAATTGGCGCGGATTTATCATACTGTGCTGGTCAGCGGCATTGAACAAATGGGGGCATTTTTGACCGGTGATGATATCGCCAGACGATTTTTAGCTATGGTCGATGAGTTTTACGAGCGCAATGTAAAGCTTATCGTATCGGCTCAAGTGCCACTCGAAGATATCTACGCCGATGGCTTGCTTAACTTCGAATTTAGACGTTGTCGCTCGCGTCTTATTGAGATGCAATCCCACGATTATTTGAAAACAGAGCACCTGCCTTAACCCAGCGGCGCAAGAGTTTTGCTTTAACTCCCGTGTTAAATCGCCAGTGGCTTGTTAATCCTTAGGATGACAAGCCAGATTGGTCGATATTTTATAATTTTTATCAAAATATCAGGTGATTTTTAACTCAGCTTTGTCTATACTCCGCCACCTGCCCACGTTACTCCGCCAATTGGGCGGAAGTTGTAAGCCGAAGTCAGTGCTCGAAGGGGTACTAAAAGGCAATTTTGTGTTGTTTGCAAATGCAGGCAGCATGTGAGACAGAAAATTAACTTTGGGTTTTTGTAATAATGAAGACTTTTACTGCTACACCAGAAACCGTAACTCGTGACTGGTTCGTCGTTGATGCAGACGGCAAAACTTTAGGTCGTATCGCTACTGAAATCGCTATCCGTTTACGCGGTAAGCATAAGCCAGAATACACTCCACACGTTGATACCGGTGATTACATCATCGTTGTTAATGCTGAAAAAGTGACTGTTACTGGTAACAAAGCGAAAGGCAAAACGTACTACTCGCATTCAGGCTTCCCTGGTGGCATTAAGCAAATCAGCTTTGAAAAGCTGCAAGCGCAAAAGCCAGAAATGATCATCGAGAAAGCAGTTAAGGGTATGTTACCAAAAGGTCCTCTGGGCCGTGCCATGTTCCGTAAACTGAAAGTTTACGCTGGCGCAGAACATAACCACACTGCACAACAACCTCAAGTTCTTGATATCTAAACGGGATTAAGCAAATGGCTGCAACTCAGTACTACGGCACTGGCCGTCGCAAAACCTCTACAGCTCGCGTTTTCGCTAAAGCAGGTAGTGGCAACATCGTTGTAAATCAACGTCCTTTGGATCAGTATTTTGGTCGTGAAACTGCTCGTATGGTTGTTCGTCAACCTTTAGAGTTAGTTGAAATGACTGACAAGCTGGACATCTATGTAACTGTTAAAGGCGGTGGTATCACTGGCCAAGCAGGCGCAATCCGTCACGGTATTACCCGTGCTCTGATGCAATTAGATGAAGCACTGCGTCCATCACTACGTTCTGCTGGTTTCGTTACCCGTGACGCTCGTAAAGTTGAGCGTAAGAAAGTGGGTCTACGTAAAGCACGTCGTAAGCCACAATTCTCTAAGCGTTAATTCGTTTTTGGAATATCAAAAAACCCAGCCTATGCTGGGTTTTTTATTGGCTAAAATTTACGATACTGACGAATTCATTTTAATAAGAGACTCTGTTGTTGAAGTGAGCTGATATACACTAAATTGCATAGAGTGATTGAGTTTGAGGTGCGCATGACTTTTCAAATTTTTATGCTGGCAGTGGCACTTGTATTACTTTTAGAGGGAGTCGGCCCCTTACTCTTTCCGAATAAATGGCGTCGTTATTTAAATGAACTCTCCCATCAAAATCAGCAGGTTATCCAGCGACTCGGTGGCGCATTAGTCACAGCAGGAGTGGTGATTTTGGTAATTTTTGCGTAAAAAATGCCCAGCTTGCCCTTGCTGACTAAGATCTGTTAAAATTCTTTTTTAACCGCAACCTTGCAGCAAATAATGGGCAAAAACGTAGTTGTTCTCGGCACCCAATGGGGTGACGAAGGAAAAGGTAAGATTGTCGACCTTCTAACAGAACAGGCAAAATATGTAGTTCGCTATCAAGGCGGCCACAATGCTGGTCATACCTTGGTTATCGACGGTGAAAAAACCGTTCTTCATCTGATCCCATCAGGTATCTTGCGCGATAATGTGAAATGCATTATTGGCAATGGTGTGGTGCTTGCACCTGACGCCCTGATGAAAGAGATCAACATGCTGAAAGATCGTGGGGTTCCTGTTGAGGAACGTCTGTTGATCTCTGAAGCGTGTCCGCTGATCCTACCCTTCCATTGCGCCTTAGATATCGCCCGTGAAAAAGCACGTGGCAATAAAGCTATTGGTACAACTGGCCGTGGTATCGGACCTGCGTATGAAGACAAGATCTCCCGTCGCGGTCTGCGAGTAGGCGATCTGTTCAATGCGCAGCTGTTTGCTGAAAAGCTGAAAGAAGTTATGAAATACCATAACTTTATGCTGACAGAGTACTATCAAGTCGAAGCGGTTGATTACGAGCAAACGCTAGCAGATGCTTTGGCTATGGCCGACTATCTGAAGAGCATGTGTGTTGACGTGACTGAACTGTTGGATACTGCGCGTAAAGCAGGTGAACCAATTCTGTTCGAAGGCGCTCAAGGTACATTACTCGACATCGACCACGGAACATACCCATTTGTAACCTCTTCAAATACCACTGCCGGTGGTGTTGCGACGGGCAGCGGTTTTGGTCCACGTCACTTAGACTATGTCTTAGGTATCATGAAGGCTTACACCACCCGTGTGGGTGCAGGTCCATTCCCTACTGAACTGTTATGTGAAGTTGGTGATCATTTAGGTACTAAAGGTCATGAGTTTGGTGCGACAACGGGTCGTAAGCGTCGTCCAGGTTGGTTGGATGCTGTGGCAATGCGCCGCGCTGTTCAAATCAACAGTGTTAGCGGCTTCTGCTTGACTAAGTTAGATGTACTTGATGGTCTGAAAGAAGTGAAAATTTGTGTGGGTTATCAGAATCCTGATGGCACTATCTCTAAAGTGACCCCGCTTGCGGCTGAAGGTTATGAACTGGTTACGCCTGTTTATGAAACTATGCCAGGTTGGAGCGAGTCGACTTTTGGCGCGACATCAATTGAGCAACTGCCACCGGCAGCGATCAATTATATCAAGCGTCTTGAAGAGTTATTAGAAACACCAATCGACATTATCTCTACGGGTCCTGACCGTAACGAAACCATGATTTTGGTTAATCCGTTCAATTAAGACCTGTTAAGGCCGTGTTTCACGGCCTTTTCCCTGCTTCTTTATGCCTTTCTCTATTTCCTTCTGCGGTTAGATGTTTAGCTCAAGAATTCAGCTCAAGCTCAAGAAATAGGTTATACTGCCGATGCAAGTATTCACCCTATTGTCATTGAGAGTCGTTATGCTACGTACAGCACTAGTTGCGCTACTGCCCTTAGTATCTTCAATGTGCTTTGCCCAAACGCAGGCGGTGGATATTTATAGCCAAGACCAATTGCTTGATTTGATCCGTAGCGATCAATATTTAGCGAAAGTGAAACGTGATGATTGCCAGTTAGTTCAAGACATTGAGGCGCGAGCCCAAGTCTTAAAACAGCCTTTATATCAATTCCTTTGGGGCGAAATGCTCAATCATGGAACCTGTGTAAAGGCTAACCCTGTGAAGGGGATTGCTTTGTTACGTGACTCGGCCGAACAAGGTAGCTCAGAAGCGATGTTAAAGCTTGCCGAGTATTATCAGAGTGGGAAATTTGTCATCCGTAATAAAGACAGAGCAGTGCATTATTTATTGCCTGCGGCTGCAAGTGGTGATTTACCCGCTCGTATGATGTTAGTGCGTTTATTCGGTGAAGGTTATGGTAGTCCTAGGGATTACGAGATGGCCTATCACTGGTTATATAACGATGTATTTGCGGACGAGGCGACGAAGAAAAAAGCCTTGTCTTTACTGCAGGTGTTAGCAGCTAAAATGCCCCCCAGTGCAGTGGCGCGGGCCCAGCAAGAACAGTTGCGAACCCGTTAAGTAGTCTCTTCTAGAGACACATTATTTGGATATTGAATGATCAAAGACCCTCATTTTGAGCGTGAACAGGATAAGTACGAAAACCCTATCCCAAGCCGTGAGTATATTATCGATTACTTACGTTCTCAGAAATCACCTATCACTCGTGACAGTATTGCTGCGGCGTTAAACATCCAAGAGGAAGAACAACTTGAGGCCCTGCGCCGTCGCCTACGTGCGATGGAACGCGATGGCGAACTCGTGTTCACCCGTGGGCAGAGCTATGGCTTGCCCGAGAAAATGGATCTTATCCCCGGCACTGTACTCGGACACAGAGAAGGCTTCGGCTTTTTCAAACCCGATGAAGGCGGTGATGACTTATTTATTTCGAACCGCGATATGCTGATGTATTTCCACGGTGATAAAGTGCTGGCGCAAAAAGCGGGCACAGATCGTCGTGGCCGTCGCGAAGCGCGTTTGGTGCGTCTGATCCAGCCGCGCAGTGCCGCGATTGTCGGCCGTTATCATGTTGATAGCGGTATGGCATTTGTCATTGCCGATGATAAGCGTATAACCCAAGAAATCTTAGTCGCGAATGAAGATCGCAACGGCGCCCGTCAAGGCGATGTGGTTGTGGTTGAATTAACGCGTCGCCCAGGTCGTTTTGTTAAGGCTGCGGGTAAAGTGACTGAAGTGCTTGGTAAGCAAATGGCGCCGGGGATGGAAATCGAAATCGCCCTGCGTAACTATGACTTGCCCCATACTTGGTCACCTGTGATCGAGAAGAAACTGCGCCGAATTCCCGATGAAGTGACCGACGCCGATAAAGTTGGCCGTGTGGATTTACGTCATCTGCCATTAGTGACTATCGACGGCGAAGACGCCCGTGATTTTGACGATGCCGTGTATGCGGAGAAAAAAGCCGGTGGCGGCTGGCGTTTATGGGTTGCGATTGCTGACGTTAGTTATTATGTTCGCACCGATTCAGCCTTAGATACTGAAGCGCGTGCCCGTGGTAACTCAGTGTATTTCCCATCGCAAGTGATCCCTATGCTGCCGGAGAAAATCTCCAACGGCCTATGTTCGCTTAATCCTCACGTCGACCGTTTATGTATGGTCGCCGAGATGACAGTGTCTGCCAAAGGCAAGTTGTCGGGTTATAAGTTTTATCCGGCTGTGATGTATTCCCATGCCCGTTTTACTTATACCCAAGTGGCGGAGATGTTAGAAGGCGGCCCAATTGCGCCTGAGCATGAAGCCTTGTTCCCGCATCTACAGTGTTTACAGTCATTGTATTTAGCGCTAGATGAGCAAAGAGCCGAGCGTGGTGCGATTGCGTTTGAAACCATGGAAACGCAGTTCATTTTCAATGAGCAGCGCAAGATTGATAAAATCGTACCGCGTGGCCGTAATCAAGCCCATAAAATCATTGAAGAATGCATGATTTTAGCTAACGTTTCTGCAGCTAAGTTTGTGAAGAAACACAAAGGCGAAGTCTTGTATCGTGTGCATGAAGCGCCATCCGAGCAAAAATTGGCGAACTTTAAAGAGTTCCTTGCTGAGCGTGGCTTGACTATGACTGGTGGTCTTGAGCCAACGCCGTCTGATTACCAGAACGTTATGCTGCAAATTGCTGACCGTCCCGATGCTGAACTTATCCAAGTGATGTTGCTGCGCTCTATGCGTCAGGCAATTTACACCCCAGATAATGAAGGTCACTTCGGTCTAGCCTTAGAAGAATATGCGCATTTTACCTCGCCCATTCGCCGTTATCCGGATTTAGTCTTACATAGAGTTATCCGTTATTTACTGGCGAAGGAAAGAGGCGAAGCCACAGAAAAGTGGACGCAGGATGGTGGCTACCACTATCAACTCGATGAACTCGACCAATTGGGCGAAGAGTGTTCGACTACAGAGCGTCGTGCCGATGAAGCGACTCGTGATGTTAGCGATTGGCTCAAGTGCGAGTTTATGCAAGATCACGTCGGTGATACCTTTGAAGCTGTGATTGCCTCAGTGACGAGCTTTGGTTTGTTCGTGCGCTTAAATGAGCTGTTTATCGATGGCTTAGTGCATATCTCAAGTCTAGGTAGCGATTACTACCAATTCGACCCTATGCGTCAACGCCTTATCGGTGAGCATACAGGCCAAGTCTATCAAGTGGGCGATCCTGTGACGGTTAAGGTCGCTGCAGTTAACTTAGATGACAGACAGATTGATTTAGTCATGCTGGGTGATGACGGCAAAGGTGGTAAGCGTAAAGCATCTGCCAGCCGTGATAAGCCGATGACTGCCCGTGAGCGTGTTAATCGCGAAGGTGCTAAGCAAGGCAAAGCGGGTAAAACCGCAACCCCTAGCGCTAAGGCTGAAGCTGGCAAAGCCAAACCTAAGGCTAAAGCGGGCAATAAAGCGAAAAAAACAGCAGTAAAAGATCCGGCTAAAAAGCCAAAAGCCGCTAAGCGGAGTACGAGAAAGAAATAAATGAAAAAACAAGATATTATTTTTGGGATCCACGCAGTTGAAGCCCTGTTAAAACACAGCCCTGAGCGCATTATCGAGTTATGGCTGTTACAAGGCCGTGACGATGAGCGCTTAACTGTGCTGGCCAATCAGGCCAAAGCTTTTGGCACGACGATTCAGGTCGCTTCTCGTAAAGCCTTGGATGACAAAGCGGAAAGCAGCCAACATCAAGGTATAGTCGCGCGCGTTAAAGCGGCGAAAGTGTTGAATGAGCAAGATTTAGATGTGCTGCTTGCTAACACTGAGCAAGCATTCCTGCTGATTTTGGATGGCGTGACGGATCCCCATAACTTAGGCGCTTGCCTACGTAATGCCGATGCGGCAGGCGTGCAAGGTATTATCGTGCCTAAAGACAACTCAGTCGGCTTAACTGCGACAGTGAGTAAAGTGGCATGTGGCGCGGCGGAAACTGTGCCTTTATTCCAAGTGACTAATCTTGCGCGCACTATGCGTCACCTGCAGGATAAAGGTGTATGGATTGTGGGTACGGCGGGCGAGGCAGATTGCGAGCTTTATCAAGCCGATCTTAAAGGGCCACTGGCGATTGCCATGGGTGCGGAAGATAAAGGTTTACGCCGTTTAAGCCGTGAGTCTTGTGATTCACTGATCTCTATCCCTATGGCGGGTAGTGTGTCGAGCTTGAATGTATCGGTTGCGACCGGTATTTGCTTATTTGAAGCTGTGCGTCAGCGCCGCAGCTAATTACGCTCACGTTTGCCTGATTTCGCACATGCGGTATCAGGCTTGCAGTAACGACTTGTTGCGGTAACTATCTGTTTTAGTTATAGATTGCAGAAATAAAAAGACCGATTAACTTTAAACAGTTAATCGGTCTTTTTTGTTGGTCTTTTTATGTCTGCGCTTTGTCTAGGTTAACCGGATGGCTATCGGCTTCATCCGTTTGAACGGCTTCAGGCTCTGCTTGCTCGATATCGAAACTGAAGGCGAGTTGTTCCTCATCACTGTCATTTGCGTCGATAATATCGTCATCGACACCATCAGCCCCTAAATCATATTCCGCTTCATCTAGGTTAGCACTGGGTGTCATATGTTCTTGAATCGATTCGACATCAACTCGTGGATCCAGCGCTGCCGCCAGTGGTGAAGAGACTAAGTCGCCCGTCGCCATTATGTAGTCTTGGGTGACATTGGTTTCGGCTTTTTGTTGTGCATGTACATAACGTAGCCGCACAAACAAGATTAAGGTACAGGCAGACATAAAGCCATATAACATGCTGTTGCCAAGCCATTGCATCAACGTTGAGGCGATCAATGGACCGATACTAGCCCCTAAGCCGAAGGTTAATAAGATGGTGGCAGATAAACCGACCCGCTCATTCTGTTCGACTCGTGAGTTAGCCAGTGCCGTAGCAAGTGGATAGAAGGTGAAACCTAAAATACCAAACAGGAAGGTCATCACTAGCGAAATCACTGGATGATAGGGCGTTAAGGCGATGGCTAAGGCTAAGATGCCGAGCAATATGCAGTTGATACGAATAAGGCGACTGCGGGACATAATGTCGGACAGTTTCCCCATCGGCCATTGTGCCAGTAATCCTGCTAAAATCGTTGCAGTCATATAAGTGGCGACTTTTTCAGGCGGCAAACCTAAGTTACTAGCATAGGCGGGCGCGAGACCATAAAACGAACCCACTATCATGCTACCAATCGCGATGGTTGTGAGTGCCTGCGGCGCTTTTTTCCAGTAATGGGCAATTTTGAGTGGAGCTGGGACCAAAGGCGCAGGGTGAAGACGACGCGTGAGTGAAATCGGTACGATACAGAGTGAGAAACAAATCGCGATCAGCAGTAACGGCTCAAGGCCTAATTCGGGGAAGATGCTGATCGCGCCTTGGCCTAAGATCAAGCCGAAGTAAGATACGATCATATAACTCGCGAACACTGTGCCCCTTTGGTTACTTTCGGCTTGTTCGTTAAGCCAACTTTCGAGCACCATGTATTGGCACATCATGCCCATGCCGACAACGAGCCTGAGGAGCAGCCAAACTGCTAGCTCATCCACGAGTGCATGACCCAATGCAGATGCCGCGACTATGCCTGCACTGGCAACGAAGGCGCGGATATGGCCCACTTGGGCGATAAGTCTATGACCAATCTTAGAGCCCGCCACAAGGCCAACATAATAGGCTGACATCATGCCACCTATCCATATCTGTGGCACATTCATCACCGAGAGCCTGAGCCCAAGGTAAGTTGTGAGCAAACCGCCAGCCAGTACCATTAACAAGGTGGTGCTATATAAAGAGGCGAAAGTGCGCAGCGGATTAGTCATATACAACTCCGAAAACACAAACAAGATTGATAATAAACCGTGAGTATATCAGGGGTTGGTGTTTATGTTGTGTTGCGAATTGTTGGTAAATCTTGATTAATTGCGCATTTCTGCTCAAAAAATCCTTAGATTATGTCGAAGTGACTTGAAAGGGGGCGGAGGAACTTTAACATTGACGCCAGCCAAAGATGACATTGGCGTCGTGTTCTTGTATTGCTTCGGATTATCTAAAAGCGGTTATCTAAAGGTATAAAGCAGGTTAAAGGTGGTGATGGTATCTGTCTGCTGGCTACCTTCTGGAACTACTTCAGTGTATTTGATGTTCATGCCGATTTTAAAAGCCCAATCTTGGAACACCAGATTCTTGTAGTTCATGTCTAAGGTAAGGGTATTGTTGTTCTCGCCCATTTCCGCAGTTAAATCGGCATTGAGACTGCTGTATTCCTGCAGTTTTTGAGAAAACTTTGCAGCGGTACGCAAAATGATATCTTTCTCAGCATCAGGATTGGGAATATCGACAGATTCGGCCGGTAAGTTATATCGATAACCGGGGCCGACTTCGAGACTGAGTTTGGTCTTGTAGCTACTGATGGCATTAAAACCGTAACCACTCGAAATAGTTGATATTTGCGTGTAACTACCGAATTGATCCCAAGTGAAATCACCGCGTCCGAAGATATAACCCTTAGTGAGTTTATAGTTCGACTGGAGTTGGAGTTCGTATTTTTCGGAAGTCGTCTTGCTTTTTTCTGAGGCAAAGTAGGCTTTGAGCGTGGCTTCTTGCTTGGTTTGCTTAGTGTCGTAAATCAGTTGGGTTCGACCGTTAAAACTGCTGGATTCGGTATTGCCTGTATTCAGTTGCAAACCCGCTTCGATTTCTGCGGTAAAATCGCTGGGCGGTTCCTGATAATCTGGTGGAACAAGCGCAAGTGCAGGAAATGAAAGGGAAAATAAAAAGATTGGCGCAATAACTTTTAGCATTATGTTTTATTCTTGGTTAGCTGATGTCAGACGTCCGAATATAGATGAAGCGCCATCATACCTGTATTGATTGGCGAGGCAAAGTTATTGCTTGAGTTTCTGGCTTGCTTTCTGTACTATCTCGCGCTCAAATCAGTCACTATTTTTCGTTCCTTGCCTCCATTTGGTTTGACTGAGCCAATACCGAGGCTACATAACCGTAAGGAGCAATAAATGCGTCATTACGAAATCGTATTTATGGTTCACCCAGATCAAAGTGAACAAGTACCAGGTATGATTGAGCGTTACACAGGTGTTATCACCGAAGCTAACGGCACAATCCACCGTTTAGAAGATTGGGGCCGTCGTCAACTGGCTTACCCAATCCTTGATCTGCATAAAGCTCACTACGTTCTGATGAACGTTGAAGCTAAAGCAGAGACGATTGAAGAGCTAGAAACAGCTTTCCGTTTCAACGACGCAGTTCTGCGTAACATGGTAATGCGTACTAAAGTTGCCGTTACTGAAGCATCTCCAATGGCTAAAGCTAGAGATGAGCGCGATTCACGTCGTGGCCCAGCTGGCGAACGCTCATACGATGAAGCTCACGCTGAAGAAATCGCTGAGTAAGGTAATCTGTGACCACCAATAACTTGGTGTTGTCAGGAACGATAACTCGTTCAAGACGCTTTAAAAGCCCAGCAGGTATTGCACACAGTGTGATAATGTTGGAACACAAATCGCAGCGTTATGAAGCGGATATGCTCCGCAACGTCTACGTACAAATTCAAGTGATATTGAGTGGCCCACGCTTTGAAAGCGTCGCAGAAGATCTGAAAGCAGGTGTGGAACTACAAGTGCAAGGCTTTATGACCCTTCAACAGGGGCGCAATGGTCAAAACCGCTTAGTTATCCATGCCGAAAATGTCGAATTGAAAACTTAGGAGACTGTCAACATGGCACGTTATTTCCGTCGTCGCAAGTTCTGCCGTTTCACCGCTGAAGGTGTTGCAGAAATTGATTACAAAGATATCGTTACTTTAAAGAACTACATCACTGAAAGCGGCAAGATTGTTCCTAGCCGTATCACTGGTACTAGTGCTAAATATCAGCGCCAACTAGCTCGCGCTATCAAGCGTGCTCGTTATCTTTCTCTACTGCCATATACTGATTTACATCAGTAATTGCAGTATTCCTAATCGAATATAGAGGATTTGATAATGAACGTTATTCTGCTTGATAAAATCGCTAACCTAGGCAACTTGGGTGACCAAGTAACAGTTAAGGCTGGTTACGCACGTAACTTCCTTTTGCCACAAGGTAAAGCTGTTGTTGCTAACGAAAGCAACGTTAAAGTATTTGAAGCTCGTCGCGCTGAATTAGAAGCTAAATTAGCTGCTGAATTAGCTGCTGCTAACCTACGTGCTGAGAAAATCACTGCACTGGAAGCGGTTGTAATCGCTTCTAAAGCGGGTGATGAAGGCAAACTGTTTGGTTCAGTTGGCAACCGTGACATCGCTGATGCAGTGACTGCTGCTGGTGTTGAGCTGGCTAAATCAGAAGTTCGTTTACCATTAGGCGCTCTGCGTACTACTGGCGACTTCGAAGTTGAAGTTCAGTTACACACTGAAGTTAAAGCTGTTGTTAAAGTATCTGTGGTTGCAGAAGCTTAATTACGACTCGCTTTAAATATAAAAAGACACCGCCTAGGCGGTGTTTTTTTATGGCTGAAATTTAGTATGTTGGAAAATAGTATATTTCAAAGATGCCTCCAATGACGGTACTTATGAGAGTAATACCAATCGTATTAAATATCTGTTTATTCAACGGGAGTTCAACACGCTTTAGGCAAGGCTAAGGTTTGAAGGCATAGTAGTGTTTTGTCGAAAGCCCTAAACGCAGTATAAAGCGCGTTACCATGCCGTTAACATCAGCCGCCCTTCGGGAGCCTCACAGGCATCCCACTCCCGTGCCGCTTTGACTTAAAAGGGAATACGCATTTCTGCTTCAATGTGCCTTAGATTAAGATGCCTGTGAGGCTCTGAACTGGTTTGATATTTCATGTGATTGGTATAATTCAAAGGTGCATAGTTGCTACTAATATTTGTATTTTGCATAGTAATTCAATTTTGGGACCGTAAAACGCATCTAACTGTTGGATATACTTTAATATTATCTAATCTTAAAGTAACTGCCAGTAGGGTTATTAATTGAAAATGATATTTCCCGTGTGGATTCATGAAGCATCTTTAGCTGCTTGGAGATCGTATATGATGAGTAATGAAGAAAGTGTCCCTATCTTTATGCTGAACATTTATAGTTAACATTGTGACCAAGTCATAAATAAAAAAACCGCCAAGAGAATCTTGACGGTTTTTACGGTGTGATTTAGTTAACTAGTTTAGAAACGTCCAGAAATGCCAAATTCAACATAACGAGGTTCTTGCCAATCATATGCTGCGCCATAGTATTGGTTTTTAGTACCTTCGGAGCTTCTAGCTTCGTAGTGCTCATTTTGTGAGACTATTTCTTGAACATCTAGAACGTTATAAACATTGACCGTTGCTCTCATGTCAATATCACTAATCTTGAAATCATAGTTTAGCGATAAGTCTAGGTTGAAGGTCCATGGTGTACGTCCGACTGTTCCACGTTCAACGCGATTGTATATCTTCTCTGATTGATCACACTGTGCATTGCCATTGGTATCTGGGCATTGGTTAGTATAGAGATAGAAGGTATCACCATAACTTCCATAAACAGATGGGTCATTGCTTGGGTAGCCTTGCCCAAATGCACTTAGAGGGCGACCACTAGAGAGTGTGCTGTTAAAACCAACACTTAGATCATCAGTTAAGTTATAAGTACCAAATAACTTAAAGACGTGGCGACGATCATTAGCTTGATAACCTTCAGCACCATCCATCAGCGCTGGGAAATCGAAGTCCTGCGTTACACCAGGATCTGCTTGACCTATGTCTGACTTAACCGCGCCTTCAAAGTTACCGTAGCTCTTACTCCAAGTGTATATAAAGTTAAGGCGTAAATTATCTGCAGTGTAATTGACTTCAGCTTGAATTGCTTTGTATGTGTTTTCAGCTTTAGGTAAACCTATCTCTTCAGCTGAATAGGTTTGGCGACTACCGGGATCCGCAATGGCATCACCATCATTATCTAGTGACCAAGTACCAGAACTTCCTGGGTTAACTAAAGTACAAGTAGCTTGTGATGCTAATGGACCACAATAATCATCTAGAGCGGTTCCAACTTCACGATAAATTCCTCGCACAGACATTACCATTTCTTCGGTTACTTGCTTTTGGTAACCTAAGATATATTCATCTTTACTGAATGGTTCTGCTTCTTCGCTCTGGAATGTTTCTTGAATTGCTGGAGTTGGAACAGAGTTTACTACAGTTGAATTAGCCCCAGCGATAGGGTTTAAACCTGTAGGAGCACCAGTGTCATCATGTCCAGTGAACGTATAATACGTAGTACTATCACTAATACCAGATGCTGCACGATAGTTTGTGTTATTTGGGACTGGTAAATAGTAACGGCCAGCAGTACCGTATATTTTTGACTCGCCATCTCCGACTGGATCCCACGTAAAGCCTAATCTAGGAGCCAAGTCTGTTTTAAATGAAGAGAACGTCAGTCCTGTAACACCTTGGTTATCAAATTTATCTTGTCTAACCCCTGCAGTTAACATTACATTTTCAGTGACTTGCCATGAATCTTCAAGATACCAAGCTGATAAATCAGAGTTGAAACCGCCGCCACCTGCAAATATACGATCTTGAACATAGTCGAGCTGTTGACCTGTTGTATTCGTATATAAATTACCATCATTACCTTGTATGCCTGCATTGGGTGCTAAGCTCGAGTAAGTCCAGCTGTGTCCCGTAATTGGTGCGGACGTATGAGATGTAAATCGTTCTTGCTTGTCATAGCCTGCTTTAAGCAGGTGGTCACCTAACACATATTGTAGGTCAACGCGCGTTTGAGTATTTTCATCAACGTTCACACCGACAGAGCCACCAGGGCCACAGCTAGTAATTTTTTGATCAGCAGGGATTTGGCGAGAGTCAGATACTGTAGGACACTCGAGGTTACTCGGAGTGTTCGTATATTCGGTCTCTAATTTGCCATACATGACAGATAATGAAAGATCGTCTGTAATATTACCATTATAGGTAACACTCTTTGCCGTACCGCCACGCTTTCTTAGACTTGACCCAAGATATTTACCAATTTGACCTTCTTCAGCATCATATGCGTATGTATCTGAGTTTGTATCACTGCGGTTTGAATAGCCGAAAAAGCTTAAGCTATGATCATCTGTGATGTTCCAGTCAACTTTAGCACCCCAGAATAGATTGTCAGCACCGCTAGAATCTCGCTTAATAAATTGGTCGTCAGGTGCGTACTGTGATCTTGTGCCTGATTGAGTCGCAAAGTCATTTGAAACATTACGCGGGTTTACAATTGCATAGAAAAATAACTTGTCTTCGATAATCGGGCCTGCAGCTGAAACACTGTATTCCCATAAGTTGTATTCATCATTAGTAGTGTCTCTGAATATGGCACCGACACCGCCATTACCACGGGATATTTGACCTTCAGAAGCTAAAGATTTAGGGATATAACGGCCTGTTGCTGCAAAATCCCACTCGTTGGTACCACTTTTTGTGACTGCGTTGATCACACCACCAGTCGTACGACCAAACTGGGCTGAATAACCACCCGTTTTAACTTGAAATTCACGATAGAATTCAAATGGTACTTCACCACAACCTAACCCTTGGCTTGTATTCGTAACTTCAAGGCCGTTGATATAACATGAGTTTTCAGCGGCTGAAGAACCACCAAAAGAGGCC
The DNA here is from genome assembly GCF_025370265.1 of Shewanella septentrionalis. Taxonomy (NCBI): domain Bacteria; kingdom Pseudomonadati; phylum Pseudomonadota; class Gammaproteobacteria; order Alteromonadales; family Shewanellaceae; genus Shewanella; species Shewanella septentrionalis. Next base: position 77,957 of record NZ_JAMTCC010000011.1, read on the forward strand.
GTTTGGCCGAATTTACTATCGCCAGCAACAGTACCTGGAGCAAGTAGCGCAATTGAAGTAAAGTTTCTTGCAACTGGCAGTAAATCTATTTCACCTTTATCAATAACTAGACCAGAGTCTGAGTTTGTTAAATCGACGTTATTAATTCGTGCGCCGACTATAGAGATCACTTCGGGGCCACTTGTTGCCTGAATATCAAACGTAGCATTAGCATTTGAACCCAAAGACACTGACACCGTATCTTTAGCTACCACAATTCCAGCTTTACTGATTGCAACTTCATACGTTCCAACGGGTAATTTAGAGAAACGGAAAGTTCCATCAGTTCCAATTTCAATATTTCTTGTTAATCCAGTTTTAGGATCTTTGGCCGTTGCGGTGTACTCGCTAGCACTTGCACCAGAAACAGTTAAAGAGCCCGTAATGCTTGCTGTCGTATTGTCTGCATAGGCGATACTTGGGATTCCCATCCCTAAAGCAGATGTTATCGCAACCGCAATAATCTTCTTCCTAATGTTCATTATGCATTTTCCTCTATCTATTTGTGTATGTAGTTTTTATTTTTCATCTTATTACTGATGAATTGATTTGTAACAATGTCGACGATAACCTTACATATATGTTTGTTTTGTGTAAACATAATGTTAATCGTAAGTATTTAATTTGTTAGTTAGTGATTGTGAAGGTCTTTATAGGGAAGGAAGAGCAGGATTATCATTACCCAAGTAAGTCTAAGGTTTTATTTTTTGGAGTTGGGAAAGGGTATTTATTCCACTGTAAATTAAGGTTTACAATTCGTTATGGAGGTTTCTACTTCTCTCGTCAAAGTTATTGCTGTTTCGCTAAGCAAATTATTTGACATGGAAAAAGTAAAGTTATCCTTTTGACAAGGAAGTTGTAGTGCTTAAGAATGCTCAATAGAATGTTTTATATGAGAAATATTGTGCTGCAGCTCAATAAATGCACCGCTTGATCTGTGGTTGGAAGGTTGTTTGTGATACTGGCTAAGTTAAATTTTCTTAGTTGTTATCTAGTGTATATCTCACTTTGGGTGGGAAAATGTATCAGGTATAAATACCTGATACATTAATGTGACTATTAATTTCTCACTAAATCCAGTTCTTTAATCAGATTATCGGCATGGTCGACTTCGTCCATCATCCACAGGATATAGCGGATATCCACGTGTACAGCGCGGGTGATGGTTGGGTTGAAGAACCAATCTTTAGTGATCGCCTCGTAGGTGGAGTCGAAGTTAAGACCTACTAACTCACCTTTACCGTTGAAGACTGGTGAGCCGGAGTTGCCGCCTGTGGTGTCAACGCTCGATAAGAAGTTAACCGGTACAGAGTTAAATTCTTCGGGTTTGTCTAAGCAAGAGAAGAGTCTGCAAATCCAGCCGCGAGGATCTTGATAAACCGACTTCACTAAATGATTGCCAAAACGTTGTTCGCTAATCGCATCGAGGAGCTTTTTCGGTGCATTGTAGGGCTCTACGCCTGTGTGTTTTGCGACTATGCCATCAAGACGAGTAAACGGCTGTTTGTAGAGCGCATCACGGGATTGATAACCATCGACCATACCGTAGCTGATACGTAGCGTACCGTTGGCGTCAGGGTAGACCGGCCAGTTGTTGGCTTTATAGTAGTCAATCACGGCGGCCATGTAGTCTGGGCGAGCTGTGGATAACTTACCGTCTAAGATTTTTTCCGTTTTTTCCTGTGCCATATTGGTGTCGTAAAGGGCAACGGCTAAACGAATAAAGGGATCGGCACTGGTTTCGAAGGCATTGACATCGGCATTCATCCACGCCAGACGTTGGACTTGATCTGTGAGCGTCGTGAGTGAATACAAACCATCGAGTTTAGCCGCGAGATCTACGTCTTTACTATTAACACTTAACATTTTATCGAGCGCTGCCACGCGATTCGATTGGCCTAGGTAAGCATTTAAATCCTGTAACCACAATGCCTTATCGACTTTGACATCGAAACTTGAATCGATACGTTTAAGGCGCGAGCTCAGCATCGCTAAATCACGATCTTGATAGCCTTGTTCACGTTCGGCATCGGGCTTTTGTTTTTCTTTCGCAAGACGATACAAGCTGTTTGCTGCGGTTAACAGGGTGCTCGATTGGGCATTAGTAAAGTAGTAATTACCTTGGAACGCCTGTTGTTGCTCGGCAAGTAGCACTTCTAACTCAGCGATGAGGTTTTGATTTAGCTTAGGATTTTGTTTAAGCCAAGCTAAAAAGTTATCCTCACGGCTTTGTTTAATACCCACGATATCCGTGGCTTTAAAACCCGCTAACAGGCCGTTGAGTTTTTTCATTCGGTTGGCCATTGAAGCCATATTACCAGCGTATTTAATGGCGATGTCTGCATCTTTTTGCCCCATAGCTTCGATAGTATCAATCTGTAATTGATAGCGTTTAGCTTGGGTGGGATACAGCCAGTCACTGGCAAACTTAAGCTCACTAGTGAGGTTATAGCGACTGGTTGAGCCTGGATAACCTGCGACAAACACGCCGTCACCGGCTTTCACGCCATCGGCGTTGATTTTAAGGTAACTCTTTGGCTTGTAAGGGATGTTATCGTCGCTATATACAGCGGGTTGGCCATCCTTTCCGACGTAAGCTCGTAAGAAGGCAAAATCACCCGAGTGGCGTGGATATTCATAGTTATCGATGTCGCCGCCGTAGGCACCGACACTTTCTGGTGGTGCATAGACTAAGCGTACATCGCGGATCATCAATTGCTTGATTAGGTAGTATTCTAGACCGTTATGGAAACTGCGGACATTACAGCGATAGTTAGCATCGGCTTCACAGCTTTTGATCAATTCTTTGCTGTGATTTTGAATGTCTTCGTAACGGCTCAGCGGATCTTGGCTTAGGCCTTGATTGATTTGGGCGGTGACATCGGTTACTGCCTCTGTGATGTATAAACGTTCGTTAGGACCGGCAGAGGGTTCCTTGCCCATTGATGTCGCTAAAAAGCCTTGTTCGAGATAGTTATGTTCTTTCTTGGTGTTATATTGTATCGCCTTGAAGGCACAATGGTGGTTTGTCACAACTAGCCCTTGGGGGGAGACAAAACTGGCGGTACAATAGCCCAGCCCTACCACGGCGTTCATGGGATAACTTGTCAGATCGGCCAGTTTTTCGGCAGGAATATCGATTCCGCGTTCACTGAGTTTGTCTGCAATAGAAGGCATTTGATAAGGTTGCCATTGTCCTTCGTCGGCAGTTGCTATGCCGGATGTCATTACTAAGGCCGCAACCAATGCAATACGCATGTTCTTTCCTTATTGATTATTAGAGTGTCCGTTGGAATGAGATAACAGGCGAGTGTAAACATCCTGTTTGCTTGACGCGGGTTTTATATCATATTTTGTTAAGTTGTTGGAAATCGGGAGCGTTAATGTCACAACAAGGTGCTTTTAAGCCTAAAAGTAAGCCAAGAGATTTGCAGCTTGATGGACTCAAGCTGCCACCGCATTCCATTGAGGCTGAACAATCGGTATTAGGCGGCTTGATGTTAGATGCCGAAGCGTGGGACAGGGTAGCTGAGGCCGTCGTAAAAGATGACTTTTACTCCCGTTCACACAAGATGATCTTCTCTGCCATGCACAGATTGGTCGATTTGGGGCAGCCGATCGATTTGATCACGGTTTCTGAACAGCTCGAAGTTGAAAATCAATTAGAAGATGCCGGTGGTTTTGCCTATTTAGGTGAAATTGCCAAAAATACCCCAAGTGCGGGCAACATTTTATCCTACGCTGAAATCGTCCGTGAACGTGCTGTCGTTCGTGACATGATCCGCGTCGCGCACGAAATTGCCGATGCGGGTTACAACCCAGAAGGCCGCGACTCGGGTGAATTACTCGACCTTGCTGAGAGTAAAGTCTTTAAGATCGCTGAGATGCGAACCAATGCCAACGAAGGTCCCGAAGGCATTAAAACCATTCTAGAAAAAACCGTCGATAAGATTGAGCAGCTTTACAATAACCCCCACAACGGTGTGACTGGGGTGTCGAGCGGCTTTAACGATCTGGATAAGATGACCGCTGGCTTCCAGTCCGGCGACTTGATTATCGTTGCGGCGCGTCCTTCTATGGGTAAAACCACCTTCGCGATGAACTTGTGCGAACAAGCCGCAATGAATGAAGACAAACCTGTGCTTATCTTCAGTCTCGAGATGCCGTCAGAACAGATTATGATGCGTATGTTGGCCTCCTTGGGCCGCGTCGATCAAACCAAAATCCGTACCGGTCAGCTCGATGATGAGGATTGGGCGCGGGTTTCATCGACCATGGGTATCATGCTCGAGCAAGGCAAAATGTATATCGATGATGGTTCGGGCTTAACGCCAACTGAAGTTCGTAGCCGCGCGCGTCGTATCGCCCGTGAATACGGCGGCCTGTCGATGATCATGATAGATTACCTGCAGTTAATGCAGGTGCCCGCCTTGAAAGATAACCGTACCTTAGAGATTTCTGAGATTTCACGCTCGCTCAAGGCATTAGCTAAAGAGTTGGAAATTCCGATTATTGCTCTGTCACAGCTTAACCGCTCGCTCGAGCAAAGGGCTGATAAACGCCCGGTAAACTCGGATTTACGTGAATCGGGCGCTATCGAGCAAGATGCGGATCTCATCATGTTTATTTATCGCGATGAAGTGTATAACAACGATTCTCAAGATAAAGGTACGGCTGAAATCATTATCGGTAAGCAACGTAACGGCCCGATTGGTCGAGTGCGACTCACCTTCCAAGGGCAATTTTCGCGCTTCGATAATTATGCCGGACCTCAGTTTGAAGAAGACTAAATTGACGTTTGAAATAGTCAGTTTGTGTTTGCGGAAGATGAGCTGTGTTGATGTATTTTTTATCTCCGTGACTTTTTATTTCCTGAGTAAGCAAGGTAAATTTTGAACCCTTTTCCCCGTGCAGAAATTAGCAGTAGTGCACTGCAAACCAATCTCGCTGCGTTGCGTCAACAGGCCCCAGCGAGTCGCGTGATGGCCGTCGTTAAAGCCAACGGCTATGGCCATGGATTATTGAATGTCGCCCATTGTTTAGTCAGTGCCGATGGCTTTGGCTTAGCCCGATTAGATGAAGCCTTAGAATTACGAGCGGGCGGCGTGACAGCGCGTTTGTTATTGCTGGAAGGTTTTTTCCGCGCCACCGATTTACCTTTGCTCGTCGGGCATGATATCGACACTGTGGTGCACCATAGTTCTCAGCTGGAGATGTTGGAGCAAACTGTGTTGTCTAAGCCTGTGACTGTTTGGCTGAAAGTGGATTCAGGCATGCACCGCTTAGGCTTTACACCCGAGCAATTTTCAACGGTTTACGCAAAGTTAATGGCCTGTCCCAATGTGGCAAAACCGATTCATTTAATGACGCATTTTGCCTGTGCAGATGAGCCTGATAATAGTTATACCTCAGTGCAGATGGCGGCTTTTAAGAGCTTAACGGCTGGCTTGCCCGGATTTAGAACCTTAGCCAACTCCGCGGGTGCCTTGTATTGGCCGCAAAGCCAAGGCGATTGGATCCGTCCGGGAATCGCCCTCTATGGTGTCTCACCCGTCACGGGGGATTGCGGTGCGAATCACGGACTCGTACCTGCGATGGAACTGGTATCACAGTTGATTGCGGTGCGGGATCATAAAGCCAATCAGCCAGTGGGTTATGGTTGTTTTTGGACCGCGAAGCAAGATACTCGTTTAGGTGTCGTCGCAATTGGTTATGGTGATGGTTATCCCCGTAATGCACCGGAAGGTACACCTGTGTGGGTCAATGGTCGTCGCGTACCCATAGTTGGTCGCGTCTCTATGGACATGTTGACGGTCGATTTAGGCCAAGATGCGCAGGACAAGGTTGGCGATAGCGCTTTGTTGTGGGGTAAAGCATTACCTGTAGAAGAAGTCGCTGAGCATATTGGTACTATCGCTTATGAATTAGTCACTAAGCTCACTCCAAGAGTCGCGGTTTGTTTGGCTTAGTTGAGCTTTGATAACTTTATCTCGTGATGTTACCTCCATGAGTTAGACTCACGGGTTTAGTCTTCTCCTAGGCATGGTTTCGTCGACCTAGTCTCGTGAAATAAACCGCCTTGGCTTAAGCGAGTTAAGCTCAAAATGCAGCATTATAAAAACGGTGTCTTAAACACCGTTTTTTTTATTTGTGGTAATCCTAGAATAAAGTTCCGTGATGAATCACTAGCATTATCCTTGCATTGGCTGACAGCAGTGAATAAAACCCTGTTACCTGCTAGTCCCTAGTTTGTTATTTGTTGAACGAGTAGGGCTTAGATAAGCGAATTTCACTTAAGTATTCATGTGTTGGCAGGGTGACTCGATATGTTTACGGATAGAGCCGTGCGAGTTGAACAGGTCTTAGACACAAATGAGAAAGTAGATGAACAGTAGCGGTATATTCAGATGATGTTAAACCAGCCGTTCTGATCTTTGTTATCTGGCTTTAAATAAGCGAATGAAACATAAGAACCAGAGCGACAGGAGCGTTAATGTCATTTGAGCCATCTTGGCTTAGTACATTATAAGTTATTAGTTTTCAAAACATATTTCGATATAAGCAGTCCCATGTGGGCTGGTAAATGGCATAATAATCTTAGTGCCATTGGCTTTATGGGAAATGGTGTGGCCTTTTCCTGACACGACCATAGGGGTGGCCATTTCAAATTCATAGCCTTTTTGACCCAATAGATTTTTTGCGCCACCAGTCACCATATTGGTAATTTCACCCACTAAGTCAGTCACTTCCTCGTTAATTTTACCCGGGTTTTCGCCCAGCATATTCTGCATTATCTGCAAAACTAGCTTTTGTTCGAAGGTAATCGATAGTGATCCTTTTGTTTGAGGGCCAACGAGTCCAATAAGGCCTGACACATCCCCCTTTGCTAAGTTATCTGATTTGATTTGAGGTTTGCCCGGCGTCAAATCCATGCTCGCCATAGTTGAGATGACATTGAGCAGAGATTGGAGGAAAGGATTAATAAAATTAACGTTCATGCCTAAGTTTGTCCTCTTTTGAGCCTAAACCATGGAGTAATGGCATGGCTTAAGGCTATTAGAAAAGTTGCTTATTGACAGCAATCTTGATCACACTCTTCAGCTTAGATGACACAAATGGAAATGTGAGGTTAATTTCACTATTTTCTTGTTATTTAGCGTAAAGAGCTTTCCATGAAAATGCTTAAAACGATACTGCAACAGCACATTTTTACATGATATCCACTCAGGTTAGAAGATGGATTTCAATCTAAAGGTTGATAGTGCTGGTTATTATACTGCAAATTGAGGATCACGGTCATTTCAGTAGACGTTTAAAGTTTTAATGTTAAATTTCTTTATTTACAAATAATTATGAAATCTTAACCATAAATTTAGCTCAAATGATGCCTGTAGCATTTAACGATGATAAAAGCTGAAACTGTGATTTACATTAAACTTGAATGTAAATGATAATAATTATTGATCACATAAATGATTTTACATATATTAGCGGGCGATTAACAGGTGGGGGACATCTGTTACAGGGTTTAGTCCGCAACAGGAATGCTTTTAATGAAATTTGCAAAACGCCGCAATGGTCGAGTCGCACTCGGCGCCCACGTTTTAGGTTCGTTAACTATAGGTATGGCTGTATCAGCTACCCCTGCAATAGCAGCGGAGCAGGCACAAGTCGCTGGTAAGAAAGTCGAACATATTGAGGTTAACGGCGAATATTTGGGTTACAACACGCGCAAAGTACAGTCTGGTAAATTTACTGATGATCTGCTCAATAGCGCTAAAACTGTCACTGTGATTAACCAAGATTTGATCAAAGACATGGGGGCACAAAGTTTTACCGATGCTCTGCGGGCAACCCCTGGTATTACGCTTGGTACGGGTGAAGGTGGTAATCCCTACGGTGACAGACCGTTTATTCGTGGTTATGACGCTCAATCTTCGACGTTTATTAATGGTATGCGAGATGTGGGTTCCCAGAGCCGTGAGACTTTTAACATCGAACAGATCGAGGTGCTGAAGGGGCCGAGTTCTGTTTATAACGGCCGCGGTGCTGTTGGCGGCAGCATCAATATTGTGACGAAAAAAGCTCAAGCAGAAGATTTTATTAATGCGGATGTGGCGATTGGTACTGATTCCTTAAAACGCACGAGTCTTGACGTTAACCATGTAATTGCTGATGAAGCTGCGGTGCGGGTGAATCTAATGGCGCACGATGCCAATACACCGGGTCGTGATGAAGTCTCTGGTAATCGCTGGGGCATTGCACCCTCAGTGACCTTTGGTTTGACGACACCCACTAAGGTGACGTTGGAATACTATCATTTTGAAAATCATGACATACCTGATTATGGGATCCCCTATGATCAAGCAACTGGTGAGCCTGCCGATGTCGATCCTAATAATTTTTATGGCTTATTGTCGCGGGATTTTCGCGATAATAATGACGACACAGCTTCAGTGCTGATAAGCCATGACTTCAACAATGACATGCAATTTACCTCGACCTCAGTGTATAGCCGTAATACCAATTATTACATTGTGACCAACCCCGATGACACGACAGGCAATGTCGCCAATGGTTATGTCTGGCGTAATACTAAATCGCGCCACTCAGTGACTAAAACGCTCGCAACCCAATTACAACTGGCGGGTGAGGCTAAACTGGCTGGATTCACCAACCGTTTTGCGATTGGTACTGAGTTTAGCAACGAGCGCACCAGCAACTTAAGTTATACGGTCGATACGGGGAATGGTCGTAATGCGGGTTGTAATGATGCACTGCTGGCTAATTACAATTGTACTTTGCTATCTAACCCTAACCCTCACGATCCTTGGGTCGGCAGCGTAACACTAGGGACTGATGCTACTGTAACCGAAACAGACACTCGCTCAGTTTATGCTTTCAATACCATAGAGTTGAATGAATCTTGGATGATTAACGGTGGCGTACGCTGGGATGATTACAGCACTGCTGCACAGAACTCGACCTCATCACTATCCAATGACGATGATTTTTTAAACTACCAGCTATCAGTGCTGTATAAACCTGCGGTTAATGGCAGTATCTATGCGGCGTGGGGCACATCTTCGAATCCGCCAGGAACATCTAATGGTGATGGTTCAGATCGTCTTGGTAGTAACAATGAAGATTTAAAACCTGAAGATACTGAAAGTTACGAGCTAGGTACTAAGTGGGATCTCTTTAGTGGCCGTTTATCGCTAAATGGTTCAGTATTCCAAATCGAGAAAAACAACGCTCGCGTTGCGACTTCTGCTGATCGCAATTCACCGCAAGAAAACGTCGGTGAGCAGAAAGTGAAGGGCTTCGAAATTGGTTTTTCAGGTGATATCACTGAGCATTGGCATGGATTTGGTGGATACACCTATCTTGATGCTAGTCTAGAAAGTAATGGATTTAATGCCGCTTTCGATGGCAATCGTTTCCCTAATACGGCCAAAAATAGCATCAGTTTATTTACGACTTATGACATTACTGAGCAGTTAAATGTCGGAACTGGCGCCTACTATATGGGTCAGGTTTATGGTAATACCGCCAATACCTTATCGATTCCTTCATACTGGCGTTTTGATGTGGTTTCATCTTACAAGATGAATGACTTTCTGACCCTGCGCTTGAATGTGCAAAACCTAACGGACGAGCGTTATTACGATAAAGCCTACACTGCGCATTTTGCTAACATGGCGCCCGGACGTTTGGTCATGCTCAGTGCCGATATGCATTTTTAATGTCAGTCATTAGCTAATGGTACGGCAGCCCTCGGGCTGCCTTTTATGTTTTATAAACGCTATAAGTCATACTGTATTTTTGCCCTATGGAACCCTGAGATGCTGATTGAAATTCCTAATGTTTTCTCAAAACAAGAAGTGAGTCACTTACGCGAACAGTTAGATGCCCGCCGCTGGATAGACGGTAATCAAACCTCTGGCGCAATGGCGACAACCCGTAAACGGAATCAACAGTTAGACAAAGACGATCCCGTGGCTATTCGCATCGGTGAGCTGATTATGGAACGCTTACTGGCCCATCCATTATTTGTATCGGCGGCCTTGCCATTACAGTTTTATCCTCCCTTATTTAACCGTTATCAAGGCGGAGAAACTTTTGGTTATCATATTGATAATGCAATTCGCTCGACAAACGAGGGTATGGTGCGTACCGATCTTTCTGCGACCTTGTTTCTCAGTGAACCAGAAAGCTATCAGGGCGGCGAATTAGTAATCCAAGATACCTATGGTCAGCAAAGTATTAAGCTTGCTGCCGGCTCATTAGTTTTGTATCCCTCGACGAGTTTGCATCAGGTAACTCCTGTAACCTCGGGAGAGCGTACCGCTGCCTTTATGTGGTTGCAGAGTATGGTGCGTGATGAAGGTCAGCGCCGTTTGCTATTTCAACTTGATCAATCGATTCAATCTTTGACAGCACAAACCACGGCAGAACAAGAGTTGTTTAATTTGACGGGGATTTACCATAACTTACTCAGGCGTTGGAGCGAGCTATAGTTTTGGCTCAGAGACAGGCTTCAATTCCAGCTTAAACTCCCCAAAGTGGTCAGTTTAGGATATAATCCGCTAGCTCTGAGGGGCAATAAAACAGTAAACGTTAACTCGTTTACTGTTTTTCCATTTTTAAGCTTAAGGTTTATTGGTAATCTGCGGCTTAAATTAAGGTTCTTTACCCTTCTAAGCGATAACTTACTGGCAAATTTTAATTACTTGAGTCGATAGTAACGTGTTGAAAAATAATCTTAATGATGGCCTACTGCTCGACCGCACCTTTTCCATTGCGCCCATGCTGGATTGGACTGATCGCCATTACCGTTATTTTGCGCGTTTGATGTCGGCTAATGCATTGTTGTATACGGAAATGGTGACGACTGGGGCGATATTGCATGGTCGTGGTGACTACTTGGCATATAACCAAGAAGAACATCCTTTGGCGTTGCAGTTAGGTGGCTCTAATCCTGTCGATTTAGCGCGTTGCGCTAAACTCGCGGCTGAGCGTGGCTACGATGAAGTGAACCTCAATGTGGGTTGTCCTTCCGATCGAGTGCAGAATGGTCGCTTTGGCGCGTGTTTGATGGCTGAACCTGAATTAGTGGCTGAGTGCGTTGATGCCATGAAGCAAGTGGTTGATATTCCTGTGACTGTTAAGACACGTATCGGGATTGATGAACAAGACAGTTATGCGTTTTTAACCCAGTTTATCGATGTGGTCAGTGCAAAAGGGTGTACGGATTTTACTATTCATGCCCGTAAGGCTTGGCTTCAAGGCTTGAGTCCGAAAGAGAATCGCGAGATCCCGCCGCTCGATTATGAGCGTGTATATCAACTCAAGCGTGATTATCCCGCGCTCAATATTGGTATTAATGGCGGGATCACCACACTTGAGCAAGCGCAACTCCATTTAGCGCAGCTCGATGGCGTGATGATGGGGCGTGAGGCCTATCAGAATCCTTATATTCTGGCGCAGGTAGATCAAATTCTATGTGGCAGCCAAAAGGCGGTGATCAGCCGTGAGGATGTGATTGAGGCTATGTTGCCTTATATCGAAGCACATTTGCTGTCGGGTGGGCGACTCAATCATATTACTCGCCATATGATAGGGTTATTCCAAGGCTTACCGGGTGCCCGTGCGTGGCGTCGTTATTTGAGCGAAAATGCCCATAAAAACGGCTCTGGGATAGAAGTGGTAAAGCAGGCCTTTCAGAATATTCAGGCTGAAGTTACAGAGTAATTCCACTCGACTTAAAAGATGGTGAAATTTACTAATTTGAGTAGTATTTTTCACCACTTGTTATTTTCCAATCCATCCCTATATCTCATCTTGTCCACATAAAATTTTTTAAAATGATTAAAATCATAATCTTAAAAATATTTTTATAAGTTGGCACGCAGTTTGTAATACTCCTTTCGTCAAGTTAATTAATCGAAAGGGATGCCATCATGTTTACGTTAACCATTAAAAAATCAGTACAAATGAGTGTGTTATTAGGTGCGTTAGTCGGTAGCGTTGCAGTACACGCAGAAGCCGCGCCAATATCGGATGTTGTCGGAACCATTGAGCAAACGCTAACTACCCAAACACAAGAAATGTTAGTCAGTGCTAAGCGTGAGTTTGTGATGTCATTGCAAACACAGCTCGCTGAAAGTATTTATGACTTCAACAGTCAACTTGGCTTAAGCGCTGAGAATGAAGGTGAGTCGGCAAGTGCCGATGAATATAGCGCTAAGTAGGGGATCTGCTTATGTGGTTTGTAGCACCTTTAATGACTTTGCTACTGTTACCTGTAATTAGTCTTGCGTTGTTTTCAGGCATTATTTGCTGGTTTCAGTGGCATAGTGATAAATAAATTACAATCAATTGAGTCGAGGTTTGAGATGAAACGAGTAAAAGCACGTATGGAGAGCCCAGAGCGATTAGTGTGTGGTGTTGCCGCTGGTATGGCATGGAAATTTGGTTGGACTTGCTTTTGGACTCGATTGGTGTGGGCTGGCGCGACGGTATTTATGCCTGGCGTGAGTTTGTTGATTTACTTTGTTTTAGCACTGTTAGTTGATCAATGGAAAAGACCCGTTTAAGCCTGCAGTGATGCTTATATTTGAGGCTTGTCTTGATTGAGAAATTGAAAGAATATTTTAAAAAATAGGGTGTTAAACCTATCAACAAGAGGGCACTTTGACCCTCATGCGACATGTATGTGCATACTGCTTGCAGACTACTTCTTCAAAAAAGCCTGAAATCTGCTCTTGGCTTCATCACTTTTTAGCCTAGCGCTAAATTGTTCTAATTCTTGATGCATTTGGTGTTGTACACGATTTTTATGCGGACGCATTAATTGACGTGTGATTTGTAGTGCTTGTGGCGGTTGATTTGCCAACTTTTTAGCCTGAGACAATGCATAACTGAGTAGATCTTCATGGGCCACAATTTCGTTGATCATATTGAGTCTGTGGGCCGTCTCGGCATTAAAACTTTCGCCGAGTAGCAATAGCTCTGCCGCTTTTTGATAACCCACTAGTTCTGGTAACAGTAGGCTAGCGCCCGCTTCTGGCACCAGTGCCAAGTTGACGAAGGGCAGTTGAAACTTCGCCGTGTTATCGGCGTATACCAGATCGCAGTGCAGTAGTACGGTAGTGCCAATGCCGACGGCGGCGCCAGAAACGGCGGCAACCAGCGGTTTTTTGAGTTCCAGCAGGCAAAATAAGAAACGAACAGCGGGGTGATTTGGCCCTAAGTCACTATTTTTCAAAAAGTCTGCAACATCATTGCCTGAGGTGAAGCAATTATCTTGGCCATGGAGCATAAAGGCACGAATGTCGTTGTCTGCTTCACCTTCGATCAGGTATTCTGTCAGTTGTTTATACATATTAAGATCAAGTGCATTGCGTTTATCGGGGCGATTAAAGCTGATAATACGTACGCCCTGATCATCCTGAACCTGTATATGACTCATGGGTTGTTTCCTTTACGACGACATTGGGTAGACATGGAGTTTAAGACATTGAAACCAATATTCAAACAGCTGTTTAATTGTCTAGTTTTATCTTGTGCATCATTTTCAGCGTTGGCGAGCGTGATAGTGACCGAAGGTCATGTACGCGCCATGCCTGAGACAGTACCAAATACTGCCGCCTACTTTACGCTTGAAAACCACACAGATAAAGCGGTTCGTCTTATCGGCGTCAGTACTACTGTGGCAAAGGATGCCCAATTACACACGATTATCGAAGATCAAGGCATGGTGAAGATGCGCCATGTTGAAGGTTTTGATATCCCATCCCATGGCACATTAACGTTAACGCCGTCAGGGGATCACGTCATGTTGCTAGGCTTAAAAGCGCCATTGATGTTAGAGCAGCAAGTTGAACTGCAATTAGAGTTTGACGATGGCGAGAAAATGGCGATTACACTGCCTGTTAGTAAAGAAGCAGAAAACGCCGCAGAGCAAGAGCATCATCACCATCATTAAGGAGTCGCTTGATGCAAATTACATGGAAAAAAGTTACCGGTGTCGGTTTATTTTTAGTATTAATCGGTTATGGCCTGAGTGTGTGGTGGAGTATCGAGCCCGATCCTATCAATCCTCAACAATTGACGGCTACCGATAAAAATGTGGTCGGATACGCAACCACCACTTCGCTGATCCTCACGGTCGAAACATTACTGGATAAACAAGGCGGTTGGTTATCAAACGATGTGATGCCACCTTCTATCTTTATGGATAACATGCCCGCATTTGAATACGGCGCATTAGAACAAGCCCGCGATTTAGCCTTGATTATGCGTAAAGAGTTTAGTCGCTCGCAGTCACAATCGGCAGCGGATAAAGATTTAGGCGAAGCCCAATCTAAGCTCAATATCGATCACACTAGCTGGTTAGTGCCAAGTGCCGAAAGCGAATACCGCGATGCCATTAAATTGCTGAAGCTGTACCGTGCTCGCATGATGGACCCTAATAATCAAGATGCACAGTTTTATGCCCGCGCCGACAACCTCAATGAATGGTTGAAAGAAGTGCAAAAGCGCCTGGGCAGCATGTCACAACGTTTATCGGCCAGTGTTGGCCAAGAGCGTTTAAATACCGATTTAGCCGGCGATAATGCGGCGCGTCAATCCACACCTAACTTGGCAAGCCATCAGGTGAAAACCAGCTGGTGGAAAATTGATGATGTTTTCTATGAGAGTCGTGGTGCTTCATGGGCCTTGCTGAACTTTATGCGCGCCGTTGAAGTTGATTTTGCCGACGTCTTAAAGAAGAAAAATGCTGAAGTGAGCCTAAGACAGATCATTCGTGAACTGGAGGCGACTCAGCAAACTGTCTGGAGCCCTGTTGTGCTTAATGGCAGCGGTTTTGGCTTAGTCGCTAATCATTCATTGGTTATGGCTAACTATGTATCCCGTGCGAATGCCGCGGTGATTGATTTAACGAACTTGCTATCTCAAGGTTAATTATGAAAAAAACTCTCCTCGCCAGTGCGGTATTAGGATTATGCATGGCCACATCAGCCCAAGCGGCAACTGTGGTCGGTTTCACAATTGGCGGTGACTACTGGCGCGCCGATACTAGCGGTACTTTTGCCGATAAAGGTCAACCACAGCAAACATTTGATTACAGTTCATCGGCTCAAGGTAGCTACTGGATTGCGGTTGAGCATCCATTGCCATTTGTCCCTAATATTAAAATCCGTGAAAATAGCTTAGATCAGAAAGGCAGCATGTCAGGTGCTGATTTCAACTTCAATGGTCATGATTTTAAAGGTAATGTGACTGCTTATACCGATCTAAGCAACACAGATTTCGTGCTGTATTACGAAATATTGGATAACGACATAGTGTCATTGGATCTCGGTGCTGCTTACAAGTTAATGAATGGCTCCCTGCGCGTGCAAGACCCTGGTCACCCTGAAGAGAAAGATGTCGATAGCGGCATTGTGATGGGTTATGCCAGTACGCATGTGGGGATGCCTGGCTTAGGCTTGTACGGTTTTGCTGATTTGATGCAGGGCGTAAATGAATCAAGCGTTCACGACTATGCGATTGGTTTAGGCTGGCAGTTCGATGGTTTGGCTGTCGATACCCGTGTACGTGTAGGCTACCGTGAGTTTTTATTCGACGTGAGTAACTTCTCGGGTGTGAGTGCCGATACTAAATTTAAAGGTTACTTCGCAGGTGTTGAAATCAACTTCTAATCTGTTGATTTAGCGTTTGAGTATAAAAAAACCGCCTATCGGCGGTTTTTTTATCTGACAACTTTTATAGCTGAGAACCGAGAGTGAGATTACTCTGCAATTAAGCCATTGTTGATGGCAATCACGTCATCTTCATTCAATGTACCCGCAGCTTGCTTCAAGGCAATGACCGAGTTGATGTAGCTATAACGTGCATCTGATAGCTTACGTTTTGAGTCGTACAAGTCACGAGTACGGTTCAATACGTCAACGATAGTACGCGTACCGACTTCGAAACCCGCTTGAGTGGCTTTCAGTGCACTTTCTGATGAAATAACCGATTGCTCATAGGCTTTGATTGAACTGATAGAAGCGCCTACGTTGTTGTAGTTATTACGGACGTTTTTCACTACACCGCGGTAAACTTGTTCAAGTTTTTCACTCGCTTCAACATATTGAAATTGCGCTTGATTAACTTGTGAACTCACTTTAAAGCCTTCGAAAATCGGAATACTTAAGTTGACACCGACACTGACGTTATCAAAGTCAGGCTCATTGATATTTCCGGTTTTTTGCTCAAGACCTTTGTTGTAACCTGCATTCAAACTTAAAGAAGGCATGTGGCCTGCTTGATAAAGCTTAATGGTTTCTTGAGCGATATCTTTACCGATACGTTGAGTCATCAAATCGACGCTATTGGTTTCAGCAATCTTTAACCATTCGTTTGAAGATGTTGGCGCTGGCGTAACGGCAGAGAAACGGTTGGTATCTAACACGTTAATTGTCTTGTGATCGATGCCAGTGATTTCACGTAAGGCTTCATAGCTATTAGCGAGTGTGTTTTCAGCTAAAATTTCAGTGGCTGAGGCTAAGTCATATTGAGCTTGGGCTTCATGCACATCGGTAATTGCGGTTAAACCCACAGCAAAACGTTGTTTAGTTTGTTCAAGTTGACGTTCGATCGCGCGTTTTTCTGCACCTTGGAACTCGTAGTTGTCTTTCGCCGTTAATACGTTGAAATAGGCTGTAGTGATACGAGTAATCAGGTTTTGTAATGCTGAAGCATAGGCAGAATCAGCTTGAGAAGCGGCTTTCTCAGCAAGGCTTAAACCGACCCAAGCACTATGATCATAGATAACTTGATTTAATTTCAGGCTACCTACTAGACCGCTTGAATCATCCTTAGGATCATTCCAAGCTTTGTCATAACCGACGTTTGCACTAATGGTTGGCAATAGCGGAGCACGGTTTTGTTCGATTTTCTCAAATAAACCATTACGCTGGGCTTGGGCTTGTAATACGAGCGGGTCGCTGGTCAGTGCTTGTTGATAAATTTGCAACAAATCATCTGCTTGTACCGCTGAAGCGGAAGCCGCAAGTGTTAATGCTGCGCATAAATTATGGATCTTAAATTTCATTTGCTGTCCTTATTAGACAAAATCCCCCCACGGAGGAATATTTTAACTTCGTTTAGACTAAGTAATGCCTTTACCAAGGCGGTTTGCGCTTCCCGACGCTTCCCGATACAGCTAAAACTTAATGACCTAGAGTCTAAGAACTCTGACACTTTCAAGTCAAATTCGAAGTGTAACAGATTTTATTTTAAAAATGTGCTCAAATTGCCTTGATTATAGGCGCAAATTCAACTTTTAAGGATAGAGTATGAAACCCCCTGTTTTTTCGCAAACGGATATTGAGATCTTAGAAAAAAAATCCCTGTATCAAGGGTTTTTCTCAATGGACGAATACACTTTTAAACATAAATTGTTTGCAGGCGGCTGGAGCAAACCTGTCACCCGCGAAGTGTTTGAGCGGGGTCATGCCGTCGTCGTTCTACCCTATGATGCCAGACAAGATAAAGTGGTGCTTATCGAACAGGTACGTTTCCCTGCATTAGCAACCACTAAATCTCCTTGGCTTCTCGAGTTGGTCGCGGGTATGATTGCAGCCGAAGAAACGCCTCTGGACGTTGCGCACCGCGAATTAATGGAAGAAACCGGTTTGGTCGCTAAGCAAATGCACGGTGTGAATAGTTATCTCGCCAGCCCAGGTGGCAGCACAGAACGTTTTTATTTCTATTGGGCCGATGTTGATTCGAACGACGCTCAAGGATTGCATGGATTAGCTGAAGAGCATGAAGATATTCGATTGCATGTCCTAAGCCGCGAGCAAGCTTATCATAGTGTGGTTGCGGGCGAGATCGATAATGCGTCGACCGTCATTGGATTACAATGGTTACAATTAAACTATCAACAACTGGTTTAAGTTGGGATGAATTTGGCTACTTCGAGTCTAAAACGACGCTATAAACCCAATGTCAGTGACTTTCTCGCACTGTGCGGGCGAAATTATGGCTACATGTTGAAATGGTTACCGTTAGAGATAGCTATCGGTGAGTCATGGCGACTCGAAGGTGAGTTTGGTATATTAGTAGTGCGAATTTTAGAAAATACCAAATATACTCAATTAGTTGAGATATCACGCCCCATTGCAATCAAGGAGTTTATCAATACTCCCAAGGTGTTAGTGAGAATTTATCACGATGCTAAATTAGCAGAAGTGTTAACTGGTCAACAGATTTACCAATTACGCCCAGTGTATGATTATCCCAATGTACGTATGTATCAAAGTGATGAAAAGCACCAGGTGAATGCATTCCTGGAAGAGTTATTAAAGATTGGTTACCACCATAGTGTCGTGTGCCAGTCTTAGAATTGGGTATTCAATGTGCTGAAAGAGGCTGTCTCTTACTCCATAGCTGAAGGGGAAAGCGTGCGTATCGTGCAAGTCACTGATCCGCATCTTTTTGCCGATCCTGAAGCTCAGCTATTAGGGGTCAATACTAGCAAGAGTTTTGCTGCCGTATTAAATACAATTAGAGCTGTGGACTATCCCGCTCATTTGATGCTTGCCACGGGTGACTTAAGTCAAGATTACTCGGCTGAGTCCTATCAGCAATTTGTGAAAGCCGTCACTCCTATTGGTTTACCTTGCCATTATCTTCCCGGAAACCATGATGATCCGCGGATTATGTATCTGCACATGCAAGGTGAACAGATTTTTGGACAGCAGCGTATTCTGGCCGGAAACTGGCAAATTCTCATGTTGGATTCAACCGTGCGGGGAAAGCCCGGTGGCAATATGGCCGAGACTCAGTTCGAATTAATTGATAAAGCCATTGCCGCACATCCCGAATGTCACACTTTATTGGTGATGCACCACAATCCCATTGTCGTGAATTGCACTTGGCTGGATCAGCACTGCATGGACAATGGCGCCGAATTTATTGCGCGAGTAGCAAAGTATCCGCAGGTCAAAGGATTACTCTGGGGTCATGTACACCAATGTATTGATACCCATCATAATGGCCCTCATGGCAGCATGCAGCTAATGGCGACGCCTTCCACTTGTATTCAATTTAAGCCGTTATCGCCTTATTTTGCTTTGGATAGCGTCCAACCGGGTTATCGTTTGCTGGAGTTGAGAGCCGATGGTAGCATCAACACTAAAGTGTATCGCGTACCGGGTAACCATTTTTCCCCCGACAACAACTCTAGCGGTTATTAACGCGAATAACCGCAGCCTGAGGAAATATGCTGCTTTATATTCACGGATTTAATAGCTCACCCTTTTCAGATAAAGCTGTGATGACGGCTGAGTACATGGCGCAGTATCACCCGAGTGTGACCTTTTATCAGCCGCAATTACCCAATACGCCCAAGGCTGCCATGGCACTGTTAACCACTTATGTTGAGGCGGCTGTCGATGCCAATGAGCCATTAACTTACATAGGCTCATCCTTAGGCGGATATTTTGCCAGCTATTTAGCCGAAACCTATGGCGGCAAGGCTGTGTTAGTCAATCCAGCGGTAAAACCCTTTGAATTGTTTGATGAGTTTATGGGGCCGCAATTTAATCCCTATACCGAACAGCATTATCTTGTCGTGCCCGAGCATAAGCGGGAAGTTGCTGAATTTAATACGGCTGTTATCCGCAATCCGGATCGTTTTTTGGTATTATTGCAGACGGGTGATGAAGTGCTGGATTATCGCGAAGCGCTCAATAAGTACCATCACTGCCAATTGCGAATTGAAGCGGGAGGCGATCATAGTTTTGTTGGCTACGAATCGCATCTGCAAACTGTAAGCCAATTTTTACACTTACCTTGACAAACTGACATGCCGAGCCGCAACATGGCCGGATACAATAACTTATAGCGTGCCCTATGACGAATCAATACACCTCTGACGCCATTGAAGTTCTCAACGGACTCGATCCTGTTAAACGCCGTCCAGGTATGTATACCGACACCTCCAGACCAAATCATTTGGGCCAAGAGGTCATAGATAACAGTGTCGATGAAGCATTGGCGGGTCACGCGACTAAAATTGAAGTTGTTCTACATACAGATAACTCCCTCGAAGTCACCGATGATGGCCGTGGTATGCCGGTGGATATCCACCCAGAAGAAGGCATTCCTGGGGTCGAGTTAATCCTAACCAAATTGCATGCTGGCGGTAAATTTTCGAATAAAAACTACCAGTTCTCTGGTGGTTTGCATGGTGTGGGGATTTCGGTCGTTAACGCGCTGTCACGCCGTGTCGAAGTGACAGTTCGCCGTGATGGTCAAGTGTATGATATCGCATTTGAAAATGGCTTTAAGGTTGAAGAGTTACGCCCAACGGGGACCTGTGGTCGTCGCAATACTGGGACTCGAGTGCATTTTTGGCCCGACGCCAGCTATTTTGATTCGGCTAACTTTTCTAATTCAAAACTGATTTATCTGCTGCGGGCTAAAGCGGTATTGTGCCCAGGTTTACGGATCAAATTCACCAACAAACAAACAAATGAAGTCCATGAATGGTTCTATGAAAGCGGCCTAACTGATTATTTGAAGGCGGCGATTGGCGACAATTTAAGGTTGCCAGATGAGCCGTTTGTCGGTTGTTTTAAGGGCCAGCTAGAAGCCGCTGATTGGGCCATTACTTGGCTGCCAGAAGGCGGTGAATCCATTGGCGAGAGTTATGTTAACTTAATTCCGACTCCGCTCGGTGGTACTCATGTAAATGGTTTCCGCCAAGGCTTATTGGAGTCAATGCGCGAATTTTGTGAGTTCAGAAACTTAATTCCCCGCGGTATTAAACTTTCACCCGAAGACATTTGGGATCGCGCCGCATTTATTTTGTCGGTGAAGATGCAAGAACCGCAATTTGCTGGCCAAACCAAAGAAAAGCTTTCGAGCCGCCAATGCGCTGCATTTGTGTCTGGCGTAGTGCGTGATGCCTTTTCACTTTGGTTGAACTCCAATACTGAACTCGCTGAATCGTTAGCCGAAATGTGCATTAATAACGCCCAGAGTCGGTTAAAGGCCGCTAAAAAAGTCGCCCGTAAAAAGGTGACTTCAGGGCCTGCTCTACCGGGTAAGCTAACGGACTGTAGTGGCCAAGATCCGATGCGCGGAGAGTTATTCCTCGTGGAAGGTGATTCTGCGGGCGGTAGTGCGAAACAGGCCCGCGATCGCGAGTTTCAAGCCATTATGCCGCTGCGTGGCAAAATCTTAAACACCTGGGAAGTCGATGCTTCACAAGTGTTAGCCTCACAGGAAGTCCATGATATTTCGGTCGCAATTGGTTGCGATCCCGATAGCAGTGATATCTCTGAACTGCGTTATGGCAAGATTTGTATCCTTGCGGATGCTGACTCCGACGGATTGCACATTGCTACCTTGTTATGCGCGCTATTTTTGAAGCATTACCGTATCTTGGTTGAACAGGGGCATGTGTATATTGCCATGCCGCCACTGTTCCGTATCGATATCGGCAAAGAGGTGTATTACGCCTTAGATGAAGCCGAAAGAGTGGGAATTTTAGATCGCATTGCCGCTGAGAATAAAAAGGGCAAGGTACAAGTCACCCGCTTTAAAGGCTTGGGTGAGATGAATCCTTTACAACTTCGTGAAACAACGATGGATCCGAACACCCGTCGTTTAGTACAGTTGACCATAGATGATATCGAAGAGACAGATGCTTTGATGGATATGTTGCTCGCTAAGAAGCGTTCGCCGGACCGTAAAAACTGGCTCGAAGATAAGGGTGACATGGCTTTACTTTAATGTTGTGCACTATTGCCGATAACAATAAAACATAGGCATAAAGAAAATTACAATGTTGTGTATTAAAACTAATAATTATAATTACTTAAAGGTGTTGTCTGCCGGTTTTACGCTCCTAGCGAGTGTAACGTTATTGCTCTGCAATAGCGCCTTTGCGGGTTCCCAATCGATCATGATTACCGTCGCTAAGGGGTTTGGTTTATCGCTTTATGCCTCGGATATTGGTGATGCAAAGCAAATGGCGATGGGGGCGAATGGCACTTTATTTGTCGGTTCCAATAAGAGCGGCACTATTCATGCGTTAGTCGATAGCAATCAAGATGGTCGTGTCGATAAGCGCTACGTGATTGCTAAAGGGCTTGAATCACCCGATGCGATTGCATTCCACAATGGCGACTTGTTTGTTGCCACTGAAAATCAAATCGTACGCTTTGTTGATATCGAGCAAAGATTACGCCGCCCGAGTCGACCCAAAGAAGTTTACAGTGATTTGCCTTACTCAGAGAAGAAAAGTTCTCGGGCAATTAATTTTGGCCCAGATGGCCGTTTATATGTGTCTATTGGTGCGCCCTGTAACGTTTGTGAAGCGCCAGTACCTTACAGCAGTATCATAGCGATCAATGTTGATACAGGTGCGAGTGAACAGATTGCGACCGGTGTGCGTGATGCGAGTGGATTTGATTGGTCACCAATAGACGGAAAATTATGGTTTGCCGATCAAGGCCGAGATTGGATGGGGGATAACCTGCCACCCGATGAGATTAACCGCGTCGATGTGATTGGGAGTCATTATGGCTTCCCTTACTTACATGCCAGTGCTGTGGTTGAACCTGCCTATGAAAAGCCAAAAAATCTAAAAATTTCGCTACCAGTATATGAACTGCCTGCCCATGTTGCACCCACAGGGCTTGCGTTTTATAGCGGCAATCAATTTCCAAATATGTACCATAATCAGTTGTTTGTAGCCGAAAATGGCTCGTGGAATCGTTCGAGCAAAGTCGGTTACCAAGTGGTTATGCTCAAGATTGAAAACCAAAAAGTGGTGAGTCGTGAAACGGTTGTTAGTTTCCTTGACGGTGAGTTTCCCGTCGCTCGCCCCTTTGCGCTGTTATCGGCTGCCGACGGTGCTATGTACATCTCAGATGATTTAAAAGGTAATGTGTATCGTTTGTTCTATAAGGGCGATAGTACTGAAGAACCACAGGAACTAGAAGAAAATGAGTGACGCTATCAAGTTAAGTCTCGATGGAGTAGAGCAAATGCCGTTGCGGCGCTTTACCGAAGAGGCTTATCTGAACTATTCCATGTACGTCATTATGGACCGAGCCCTGCCACACATTGGCGATGGGCTTAAACCTGTACAGCGTCGAATTATCTATGCCATGAGTGAGTTAGGTTTGTCGGCTCAGTCTAAGCATAAAAAATCGGCACGTACGGTCGGTGACGTATTAGGTAAATACCATCCCCACGGCGATAGCGCCTGTTATGAGGCTATGGTATTGATGGCGCAGCCATTCTCCTATCGCTATCCGTTAGTCGATGGTCAAGGTAACTGGGGTGCACCCGATGATCCTAAGTCATTTGCGGCTATGCGTTACACCGAAGCGCGTTTATCCAAATTCTCTGAAGTGCTGCTCAGCGAGCTGGGGCAAGGCACGGTCGAGTGGGGCGCTAACTTTGATGGCACGTTAAAAGAGCCAAAAGTACTGCCAGCACGTTTACCGCATATTTTACTTAATGGGATTACCGGTATTGCCGTGGGTATGGCGACGGATATTCCGCCGCACAACGTCAGGGAATTAGTCTCAGCCTGCGTGGCATTGCTCGATGATCCTAAGCTTGAACTCGAGCAATTGATGGCCTTTGTGCCTGGGCCTGATTATCCAACGGAAGCCGAGATCATTACCCCGTCTGCTGATATTGCAAAGATTTATGAGTCGGGCCGTGGGTCATTAAGAGCGCGCGCGGTTTACACAGTCGATGGCGGTGAAATCATCATTACTGCGCTGCCGCACCAAGCCAGTAGTGGTAAAATTTTAGAGCAAATCGCCAGTCAAATGCAGGCGAAGAAATTACCTATGGTGGCCGATTTGCGCGATGAGTCGGATCATGAGAGCCCTGTGCGGCTGGTGGTGGTTCCTCGCTCAAACCGTGTCGATTGCGATCAACTGATGGCACATTTATTTGCCACCACGGATTTAGAAAAGAGCTTTAGAGTTAACTTAAACGTGCTGGGTCTCGATGGACGCCCACGGGTGAAGGGACTAAAAACCTTATTAACTGAGTGGTTAGAGTTCCGCGTTGACACAGTTAAACGTCGTTTGGAATACCGTTTAGATAAAGTCGTATCGCGGTTACACATACTCGAAGCTTTGATGATCGCTTTCCTCAATATTGATGAAGTGATTGAGATTATTCGTTTTCACGATGATCCTAAAACTGAGTTGATGGCCCGTTTTTCACTCAGTGATAAACAAGCTGAATCGATCCTCGAGTTAAAGTTACGTCATTTAGCTAAGTTAGAAGAATTTAAGATCACGGCCGAGCAGAATGAGCTTGAAGCCGAGCGCGAGAAACTTGAGCAGTTATTGGGCTCAGAGCGTCGCTTGAAGACCTTGATCAAGAAAGAATTAATTCAAGATGCCGAAACTTACGGTGATGATCGTCGCTCTCCAATAGTGCTGCGCAACGAGTCTCGCGCCTTAACGGAACAAGAGTTAACGCCGACTGAGGCTGTGACAGTGGTCTTGTCTGAAAAAGGCTGGGTGCGTTGTGCTAAGGGCCACGATATCGATCCGTTATCGCTCTCCTATAAGTCTGGCGACCAATACTTGTGCAGCGCCATCGGGCGCAGTAATCAGGCGGCGGTGTTTATTGATTCGTCCGGGCGGGCATTTGCGACCGATAGCCATACTTTGCCTTCGGCACGTAGCCAAGGTGAACCTATTACGACTCGCTTCAATATGGCGCCTGGCGAAACCATGCAGCATGTATTGATGGGTGAGGAAGAGCAATGTTATCTGTTGGCAACTGACGCGGGTTACGGTTTTATTTGCTCGTACAATGATATGGTGTCGCGCAATAAGGCGGGTAAGGCATTACTGAGTTTGCCGACAAACGCTAAGTCATTAACGCCTAAGTTGATTGATCGCACGAAGGAAATGTCGCTCTTAGCGATCACGAACGAAGGTCGAATGTTGTTGTTCTCCCTTGAAGCCTTACCGCAATTATCTAAGGGGAAAGGCAACAAAATTATCGGTATCCCTACGGAAAGAGCCAAGAATCGTGAAGAGCTGATGACGCACTTACAATTAGTGCCGAGTGACACGCCAGTCACCTTGTGGGCGGGTAAACGCAAACTCACACTTAAGCCTAGCGATCTTGAGCATTATCGTGGTGAACGTGGTCGTCGTGGGGCTAAATTGCCAAGGGGCTTACAACGTGTCGATAGCGTTGAATTAGGTGACGGCGGCGAGCCATTACCGAGCATTTAATCCTTGATGGACTCAAGGTTTTGAAGCATTAAAGACATAAATGAAAGCCATCTAAGTTGACTTGGGTGGCTTTTTTGTTTTTATCGCCTGAGTCTTGACCGTTTGTTCTATTCGAGACATAAAAAACCTACTGTATCGCTACAGTAGGTTTTTAATTATCTCTGGGTTAAGAGATTAGAAGTCGTAACGTACGCCTACAGAGAATACGTTGTCATCTTGTAGATCAACTTTGTTACCGGCAACAACATGGTCACCGCGGTACATAGCGTATTGGCCGTATACCATAGTTGATTTAGCTAGACGGTAGTCAGCACCTACGTTGAAGTTTTGTACGTTGATATCAGTGCCAGTTGCGCCACCTTTATTAACGTTTTTGTAGAAGTTACCGAAGCCAGCATCATCAGCACCGTATTCAGCTTTCAGGTTTACGCCATTCAGATCGTAAGAAACGTTCACGAAGTAAGTATTGCCATCGATATCGCTATTCACAACGTTTTCTGATTGTTGGAATAAACCACCGACTTTGAATTGCCCTAATTTAACTTGAGCCACACCACGGTACGCATCAATACCTGAAATACCTTTGTTATAGGCTACAGCAACATAGTAGTTCTGTTCTTTAAACTTGCTATCGCCTAAAGTCGCGCTTAATGCATATAAGCTTTCAGAAGTTTTTGCAGTCGTGTCGTTATCATCAAACAAATAAGTTGCGTTCAGTGTTACTAAGCCAGCGATTTTTGGCGAGTAGTACCACATACCATCAGCGCTACGAGTTTGGCCACTGATTAAACGGTCGATATCGGCGTTAGTGTTACCGAAAATATCCACACCGCCTTCGGCTTGTTTGAATACTGTGTCGTTACGACCGACTAACACAGTACCTGCGTTAGTTTTTAAACCTAAATAAGTATTACGCGCTTTAAATACATCACCCGTTGTTGATGTATTTTCAACTTGGAATTCCATTTGATAGATAGCTTCAAAGCCATCAGCAATCTTTTCTGAACCCTTTACACCTAACAGAGAAAAGTTGTTTTCTAAATATGTGCCAGCGTTATTTTCATCGGCATAGTTAGTGGTATCGATACCGTTAGTGCCGCCTTGTAGGGTAGCAGCAGTGTCAGTATGGGTTAAAGCAAGCTCTAAACGACCATAGAAGCTTGGGCCTTCGGCTAGCGCACCGAATGAAGCCAATGCCAATACTGATGCAACTGATGCAGAGATGAATGTCTTTTTCATGTTTTGTGCTCCCTCGAACCTAAGTTCTTTTCCATTTTTCATGGTTTTTGTGTGGTTTAACGCATTTGTTACCTGAGTCGGTAACAAAGTTGCAGCCGATTTTTACAGTTTTACGACTCGCAGGCTGTGGTGCAGATCATGTTTTTGGCTCTCCTTGTCCATATTCGGGCTATTTCTAGGATATTTCCTTATACCTTGACTGCAAATTTGCCTGAAAGGTGCAAAACTGTATTTTTCACTTACTACTTAAGTGGTAGGTAAGGCGGATTGCCTTAGACAGTGGGTCGGCGAGGGTAACTGTAGCATATACTAATACTGTAGCAAGTCTGTCATATCGGCTATGGATATGTGTTTGGGGACGATATCTAAGCAGAAAAAGCGGCCGAAGCCGCTTTTTTATCAAGAAATAACCTTGTGGTTAGTTTATTAATCTATTTAAAAATCAACGCGTAAACCAACAGTAAAGATGTTGTCATTAAGGTCTTGCTTCACATCGGCTAACATAAGATCACCATCGAAGCGCGTGTAGTGACCATAGACCATAGTCTTAGTGCTCAGACGGTAATCCGCACCCACACTGAACTGTTGCAGGTCGACATCGCGAACCTGTTCCAAACCGCTGTTGTCTTGGTCACCGACATAGCGGCTCACGTATTTACCTAAACCTGAGTCATCTTTGCCGTACATCATCTTCAATTTCAAGTCGCCAATTAAGTAAGCCGCGTTGACGAAGTAGGTATCACCTGAGAGATTGGCAAACTTATCATCCACATGTTCACTGTGTTGATATAAGGCACCTAAGATAACATCGCCGAATTTAGCTTGGGCCACACCACGGTAGGCTTCAACGTTATCAATACCATCACTATAGGCGGCAGCGACATAGTAGTTCTGTGCTTTAAAGGTTTTATCCCCTAAGGTGGCGCTCAGAGCATACATGTGATCTTTGCTATACACCTCGTTGCCATTGCTATCCACTTGGTCATAGTTATCGCTCATCAGATAGGTGGCATTAAGCGTCACCAGATCGGCAATTTTAGGTGAATAGTAAGAAATGCCATCGGCGGAGCGTGTTTGGCCTGCAACCAGTAAGTCGATATCGGCGTTGGTGTTGCCAAAGAGATCGAAGCTACCTTCAGCGGCTTTAAATACGGTATCGTTACGGCCCACCAAGGCAGTACCAGCCGCACTTCTGATACCAAGGAATGTATTACGGGCGTTGAATGTCTTGTTTGAGTTATCAAAGTTTTCGACGCCAAATTCCATTTGATAAATGATGTCAAAATACGGGCTTACAGCTTCAGAACCTTTTACGCCTAACCATGAGAAGTTGTTTTCAAGGACAGTGCCGTCCTTTTGGTTTTGAGTTGCATAACCTGTGTCTGAGTTGGTAATCGCAAGATCAGCATGACCATAGAATTCAGGGCCATCGGCGAGTGCTGTGAATGAATAGAGTGTGAGGCTAGAAATAATAGCCGTCGTCAGCAGATTCTTTTTCATCTTCATTTTCCTGTGCTTATCGCTGTTATATGCATGGATAACTTTGAGTATCTATGCATGCTGTTGAGCTTTTATGTGGCAAAGTCTGCACAGACTGTCAGTAATAAAGTGTGATATAGATCAAGTTTTGTATAAAGGGTGATTTATTTAACGTATTGTTTTACAGGTTAAATACAGGTTTTTACTATATTGATTACCGAGTTGTTCGGCCATGCATTATGAGTCTTTGCATTTGTTACGCTTACTTGGCAATCGTATCCTTTTGCATCTGGCGTTATGTGTCTGCGGATCTGATTTCGATTTATGTCCAGATCGTTTAGAATCCACCGCACATTTTTAGTGCTGCTATTAAGCTGTCCCTGCTGGCATCACTTCGATGCTAGGGCAAGCGCTCCTGCTGTTATTGAGTAATATAAGGTAAGTATTTATGACTGAGGCCTATCTAAATCGATTTGGCGGAATTGGCCGTTTGTATGGACAAAAGGCTCTGGCTAAATTTGCTACATCCCACGTGGTGGTGATTGGTATTGGTGGCGTAGGTACTTGGGCGGCAGAAGCCTTAGCGCGAAGCGGCATTGGGCAGATAAGCTTGATGGATTTAGACGATATCTGTGTCACTAACACTAACCGTCAAATTCACGCGCTCAGTTCCACTATTGGCAGTTCTAAAGTCGCTGTGATGGCGCAGCGGATCCGTGAAATTAATCCCGATTGCCAAGTGAATGAAATAGAAGATTTTATTACATTGGATAATCTAGGCGAGTATTTGCTCGGGGCTAAAGAGGGCGGCAATATTGATTATGTTATTGACTGTATTGATGCCGTTAAGCAAAAGGCTGCGTTAATTGCCTGGTGTAAGCGTCAAAAAATCAAAATTGTTACTGTCGGTGGTGCGGGTGGCCAGACAGATCCGACTCAAATTCAGTTAACTGATCTCGCTAAAACTTACCAAGATCCTTTGTTAGCCAAAGTGCGCAATATTTTGCGCCGTGAATATAATTTCTCTAAAAACGTGCAACGCCGCTTTGCTATCGATGCGGTTTTTTCCAGTGAGCAGTTAGTGTATCCGCAAGCCGATGGCTCTGTTTGTGGTACTAAAGCCGCGGCCGATGGCAGCATGAGAATGGATTGTGCGTCGGGTTTTGGCGCTGTCACTATGGTCACTGGGACATTTGGTTTTGTGGCGGCAAGTCGAGTATTAGCGCGTTTGGCACTACAGGATCAAGAAACGCTTTAAAGGGTTAAGGTTTTCTACCCATGATTTCACCGCTCGTATGAGCGGTGAGTATCACTTCTGTATTGTGCTAGTCCATTGCGTTATATCTAGATATAAAAATCGTGTTGGACACTGGGGACCGTAAGCTCACATTGAGTGTACGGAAATTTGATATCAAATTGCGGGCCACCAAGTGTTGAGTCTGCGCGATAACTCATAGTGCCTTTTAACAGCGTCGCGGCATTAAAGGCTGCTGATAATCCTAAGCCCGTGCCGCCTTTATTACGATTTGTAGTGAAAAATGGCTCGAACATGTGTTCAGCGACATCGGCTGGAATTTCTAAACCATTATTTTGGATGCTAATTATAATCGACTCTTCATCCACTGTGGCGCTGATGTGGATAAGATTATCTTCGCGTCCATGGAAAGCATGGGTAAAGGCGTTCGACAGAATATTGCTAACAATCTGATTCAATAAGCTGATATTGGTTTGAATATTGAGTGTGGGTTCTACGCTGATTTCAGTAACGGCGTTGACATGCGGATGCATAATTAATGTCGACTCTAAAATCTCGTGGAGTTGCTGACTTAAGTTACAAGGTTGGTGTTCTTCATGACTGCGATCGATGGCGATCGTTTTGAACTTTTGGATCAAACTACTGGCTTTGGTGATATTGCGGACTATGAGTTCACAGCTTTCTTGATACTCATTAAGGATCTCATTGATTTCGTCTAAGGTGGCTTGATCGCTGTGGATCAGATCGATCAGTTCTTCAATATGGCTCAGCTGTGCACTCGCCGCCGTCAAACAAATGCCAATCGGCGTGTTGATCTCGTGGGCAACCCCTGACACGAGTCCTCCCAAGGCCGCCATTTTTTCTTGCTCAACTAACACTTGTTGCGCCCGTTTTAGTGCGCTAAGGGATTGTTCTAACTCTATGGTTCTTTCTTTAACTTGCCTGGCGAGTTCTTCTTTATAGCTACGTTCGAGTTTGAGTAGCCGCTCTCTGTCTTCTAGGGCCGTTTGCAGTTCAGCCTTAGATTTCTTTAAGGCGCCAAAGGAGCTTCTCAGTTGTACTTGCATGCTGTTGATGGAGTCGGCGACTTGTTTAAACTCATCAATTTTTTCTTGACGGGCAAATTGCAGCGGCTCGTATTCTTGATCGAGGTCGATATCTTTGCAGTATTGACTGAGTTTATCTAAGTGCTTGGTGATATTGAACCATACTAAAAACAGAATAAATCCAGCAACTAAGAAGGTCTTTATTCCATTAGAGAGCAAAATGATAATAGCTTTATCATACAAGCGCTGATAGATGGCATCGACATCGACTTGTATTTCAAGTGTGCCGACATTAATGCTCTCGGTCGGGGATTTATAAACTAGCGGGAAGGTTTTATCTAAGGAGTGTTCTTGCTTTTGCTCGCCTGCATTCCATGCTTGGCCGCTGTCATCTTTAATCGAAATGTAGTTAATATCGGGCAGCTGAATTAAGCCATTGAGCTGAGTGTTAATGAGCCGCTCGTCAATCACCCAAATACTGGCGGCGAGCACATCTAAATTCACTTTTTCCATATTGGAAAACACTCTGTCGATACGCACAACGTCATTGCGATAATCACTGATCAATTGATACGCAGTGGTGATTAAGGTGATAACAGAGCTAAAAAGTACAATAGACAAGGTCAGGTGCCTGCCTATGGGACTTTTGATAAGTTGGCTAAAGAATGTCAGCATCTTAAATTTTCTTTATGCAATAGCGGCTTGAGATGCTTATAAGCATAGACCTACAGATCCAGAAAGTGCATTTTCTCGCAGATAAAATCAATGAAATATGTCTTCATTTGTGGCATTAAATTTGCTTTGTAGCCAATAAGTTCAATTTTTTGTCACTGGGATAGCACTATGTTTAAACTCAAGCTGGATTCAGTTAAGTTTTTTAGCCCGAAGAAAATGATGTTTAGAGTCATGCTGTGGCTAATGGTGAGTTGTACTGTCTTACTCCTTATTCCTCCTAATGCGTTGGCAGTGCTGGCGCTCGATAAATTTGTGCCCGAACATGCTCATTTTGTTGGATTAGGTCTAATCATCTCTATCGCCTATTTTTTGAGTCAGCTGATTAACTTAGGCTTAGATGAATCAATTCGTCATTTAAGTGATAAGCGCGTTATTGAGACGATTGAAGCTAAAGTGAACTTGCTTGATCCCGCTGAGCGAGCATTAGTCAGAGAGTTTTTTCTTCAGGGCGCCACGATTTTGACTCTGCCGCAAAATGAGCCTGCCGTAAAAAGTTTATTGAATGCCTGTATCTTAGAAAAGCTAGGTAACGAGCGCCATTATGCGATTCAGGGACCGACAGCCGATTATAAGATTGCTATGAAGGCTCGCATGTACCTCAACCGCGATGTGCTGCGTTTACCTGCGGGTGAGCCGAGCCAAGAGGAAATGCAGTCGTTGATTAAGGCACGTCCGCAGTTTTTAAATGGTCTAGTACAAAACAGAAAACACGCCGCATAGGCGTGTTTTGCCTCGCTTGCATGAGTGCTGGCTTAGGTAAGTTGCAGTAATCGGAAAAGTGAGATAACAAAAAATGGGGGTGATAAAAACCCCCTAGATTTTGCATTTATACAAGAACATGAAGAACAACTGGAGCAAAAACTATTGTTTCGGTGCCGACTTCACAATGAACATCCAAGTGATATAGGACACTATCCCTATTGTGCTAAAGATAACGATCATTGAAAGTAAGCCTATGGGGTTACCAAACATTAGATCTAACCAAAATGCCATGACTGAAATCCTCTTTCCTGTGAAGTCCTCTCTAAATTAGCGATATTCGATAGCCAAAATACTGATCTCGATCAATAAAAAATCGACATAGGAATACAAAGTCATAACTCTTAGTTAACTCTGTGATCTTGGTCAAGTTTAAGGCTATACTTAACAGTGATGAGTTCAAATAATTTGGCTTTGTTTCTTCTTCCGTTAGCGTCTAGGATTAACCTACTCAATGAGTTCGTTATTTATTTAGTTAACGCGCATTCCATCTATTCGCCCTTGTTTAATATGAATGCGGCAATATCAGTTTTTTAAAGGAGTA
This sequence comes from Shewanella septentrionalis, assembly GCF_025370265.1. Classification (NCBI taxonomy): domain Bacteria; kingdom Pseudomonadati; phylum Pseudomonadota; class Gammaproteobacteria; order Alteromonadales; family Shewanellaceae; genus Shewanella; species Shewanella septentrionalis. The sequence continues at coordinate 110,348 of NZ_JAMTCC010000011.1, forward strand.
AAAAATGGATTCTAATAAAAGTCGTAAGGATTCAATGGGATATAATTCTATCTTTGCGCCACTGCTGTTGCTGATTTATCCACTCTATTGTTTAGTTGCCACAGGGCACTTTGTCGCCATCCTGTGTTTAAGCGCGCTCGCCGGCATTTTAATTTTCAACATCAATAAATTAATTCGCAATTTAAGGCAGCTTGAGCGCGCCGCCCATCATTTAGGCGAAGGGGATTTAAGTTATCAATTAGAAGAGAAAGATGCGGGCATCTTCATTAAGGTTGTGCATAGCATTAATCGCATGGGCGAGGATGTTAGCCGCACCATTTTATCTTTGTCTGATACCTGCGAAGGCATGAAAAAAGTCGCCTCAGATATTAAGGTCATCAGTGAGCAGGCCAAACAAGGTGTGTTAGAGCAAGAGCATCAAACTGAACTGGCTGCCAGTGCGATGACGCAAATGGTTTCAAGCGTGCAAGCAGTGTCGCAAAATGCAGTCAGTGCGGCGAAAGCTGCCGACATTGCCCAAAGTTCTGCTAAGCATGGCGACCAAATCATGAATGGCATAGTCACTAAAATTGGCGCTATGTCAGAGCAGATCCATAGCACTCGAACCGTAATTGAGCACTTGGCCGCCGACAGCAACAATATCAGTAGCATTATCGAAACCATTTCGCAGGTGGCTGAGCAGACTAATTTACTCGCCTTAAACGCTGCCATTGAAAGTGCGAGAGCTGGCGAGCATGGTCGCGGCTTTGCCGTTGTCGCCGATGAAGTGCGTAATCTCGCTAAGCGGACATCTGAAGCCACGGTTGAAATCCAACAACAAATCGCCGCCTTACAAAAAGGTGCACAACATGGTGTTGAAGTCATGTTGAAAAACGTGGCTATTGCCGATGAAACGGCTGATATGGTTGATCAAGCCCACAGTGCACTCGGGCAGATTGTCGCTCAGGTGGAGACCATTACCGATATGTCCCATCAAATCGCCACGGCATCGGGGCAACAACACACAGTTGCTGAAGAGATTAATAAAAATATCACTGTGATGGCAGAACTCGCGCTGAGTAATGCATCTCACACCAACAACACTAACTTATCGAGCTTGAAAGTGTATAACATGTCGCAGGAAATCGGCTCCTTGCTGCACCGATTCCATGTGAATGCGGCTTTCTTTAATTCGACTCAGGCACAAAATAAACTGTTTGTGAAATGGGGGCCTGAATTAGACATAGGGATGCCAGAGATCAATCGTCAACATCAGCGCTTAGTCTCATTGATCAATGAATTACACCGTACATTAAATGAAGAGTATGGACTCGAAGCCATCAAACGTATCGTGCAAGGGCTGGTGGATTACACCGCCAATCACTTTGCCTATGAAGAAGAGCTCTTTGCCCGTTTTGGTTACCCACAAACCGACAGTCATAAGGAAAAGCACGGCAAGTTAGTCGGGCAAGTACTTGATTTTCAAAAGCGGGTTGTAAAAGGGGATGATGTTGCCGACGAATTAATGACTTTCTTGAAGGCTTGGTTGGTTAATCATATTCAAAAAAGTGATAAAGAATATACCGCCTTTTTGTTATCCCATGGCGCAGAATAACCCCAAGAGCATGATTTTTGAGCGGTTAAATGCAATTTGTATTAAAGTCGCGGCAAAAGACTTGCCATTGTCATGGGCAAAGGTATAATTCCCAGCACTTAGAGACAGCCAGTTGTTTTGATTGCTTCTAAGTGCATATTTGATATGCCAGTGTGGTGAAATCGGTAGACACAGGGGATTCAAAAGTCACAGTGTTTACAGCTTAAATTTCACTAAGCTGTTGATGTAAAAAGTTAATTCAAAAGAATTAACGCGCAAAATCCTTGCAAAGATTTGCAAAGTTTTTGAGATTGAAGATTATGCCAGTGTGGTGAAATCGGTAGACACAGTGGATTCAAAATCCACCGCCCTTAAAAGCGTGCCAGTTCGAGTCTGGCCACTGGTACCACTTCAAAGCCGACCTTAGCGTCGGTTTTTTTGTATCTAAAATTCAGTGATGTTAGATACTTACCAACTCGCTGCTTTGCTAGAGTTCATCACTTTCCTTCCAGCAAAGCACCACACTGGGCATGTTTGCCTAGGTCAAATCTTTGATGGTGGTTGTTTTTCCATTCTCCATCACCGACTTAATCCCGTTATCTCTCGCAGCCGTGCTCGAATACATTTGGCTAGTGCCAATGATTTGATGGTTGGCTGCTTTGAGGTTGAAATACGGCTTCTCGTTTTTAGCCACTTCTTTGGCATATCGGGCTTCGATTGGGGAGTTGGTTTGCACGGATTCAATACCGTTCAACGCGCCACTCTTACCTGTGTAAAGCTCGCTGGTGAGAATGACCTCTCCATTTCCCGCCTTTAATACAAACTTAAATTGCTCATTACTGCTTTTACTTAATTCATACCATCCTGACATGGGTTTACTCCTTATTCTTTAGCGCAAGCAAGGAAGACATTTCCTGCTTGAGCATCAGTGTAGTCGATTTCATTTTATTTGAGATGTGACTTTTGCGGTGGTTTTGAGTGTTTTGAGGGTTAATCTGCCGACACACTGACATTAAAAACGGCTAACTCCTGCCAATAGCACAGGAAGTTTTGCTCCCATATCGGGTAAAACGCTACTGCCGCCTCAATGACGAGTAGGCCGCTAATGCTTTGAAATACGCCGCAACTAAAGTCAAAGTCCAGTTCTTTAACCAACTCCCATTGCCCCATTTGGCCGACATAGCAAAAGTCGGTGATGTAGCATAACTGCCATTGCTCGGCGTGTTTCTCTAGCCTTATCTCCACGGGATGAAAGCCACCCCGTTGTGGGCTGTAATCTGGATCACGAAAGTTAATCGTCACGGCATTGTGTGCTTGGTTACTGATAAACGGGGTTAATGCCAATAGCAGTCTGTCAGAGACAGGCAATGCCAACTCTTTGTTGATGGTATTCATTGTGTGTCCTTAGTGGTGTTAGAACAAATCGCTGTGGGTTTCACGAAGGCTAGTAAAGCGGTTAAGGCCAATAATCACATGGTCGAGGACATTGATATCCAGCACTTTGGCGCACTCAATGACTTTACGGGTGAATTGAATATCGCTAGTGCTTGGTGTTGGATCGCCTGAAGGGTGGTTATGAACAAGGATAACGCTGGGCATATTCAGAATTACTGCCGTGCGTAACACTTCGACGGGTCGCATACTGATACCGTTCACTGAACCTGTCGCCACCACCTCAACGCAATTAATAGTGTGCTGGTTGGTCAGGTTTGCCACGATAAACATTTCTTTGGTTTCATGCTTTAGGTAGTCAAATACCTGCGCGGTATCTTCAGGCCGTGTGATGGCTTGCTCGGCTAAGGCGCACTGGGTTTCTTTGAACTGATATTTGACATTGATTTCACGGATAATCGCCATGGTCTATCCCTATAGATGGTAAAGACTCAGGAGCGAAAGGGCTTCTTTCTGCTCCTGATAGTGTGTGCATTACTTGGTGGTTTTGGCTGAGGTATCGCTCTTCACCTCACTCTTTGCGCCTGTGCTGGCCTCAGCACTAGCCTTAGCTTTCTTGGTCGGGAACTTAGACGCCTTGAGGATGAACTCATCTAGCTCGCCTTTCTCCACGGCATCGATAATCAGCTTGATGGTGTCAGGTAGCTTGGCTTTATCACCGACATCAATGGCGGGTTTATCCTTTACCAGTTCGATAGGCTTAATCCCGATACGGACTTCGAAGTAATAGTGACCTTCACTGTCGTAGTACCATGGGCGCACTGTGATACGGCGGCGCACCTTCTTACGCTCTCCCGTCTCTGGGTCTTTGACACTTTTCTCGCGGTAGGCTTCAAACTCTGTGCCTTGAATAAAGCATTCGGCCATATCCAATTGCTGCTTCAGCTTGTCAACCAAGCGGGTTCTTTTGCCGATGATAGGCGGCTTAACGGCGATTTCAGGGCGAGCGATAACCTTGAGCGAACTCAATAATGTTGTCATGGGGTGTTCCTTTTCGTGGTTTAGTGGGTTGTGTTGCTGGGGTTAGTTGATAAAGCCAATGCGGCGCGTGGCTTGTTTACGGTTGTTTTCTTGGGTTAACAGAGCAATAGCGGTGGCTCTGTGGTTGTGGTTAGGTTGAAATAACATGCGCCTTGCTACGATAGCGAAGTCACCGGGCGTTAATTGTTGTAGTGCGTGAAGTTGGTCAGCTTCGGTTTGGGTTAACTTAGTGATACCCAATACTTGCTTATACAAGGTCTGTCGCTGTGGCTCCGTCAGATAGTTACAGGTCAGTTTAAAGTCAAAGCGGCGCATCACTGCGCTATCGATTGCGCTGAGTGCGTTAGTTGCTGCAAACACGGGCATGGTGTTGCATTCAAGCTGTGACAGCAGTTCATTGATGAGCTGCACTTCATACTGCGCTTGAGCGCTCTCACGCTGACTGAGCAAGCTATCGACTTCATCAAAGAGCATCAGCTTCTTTGTTCTGTGCGCTTCTCTAAACAGCGCTGCAATGTTCTGCTCGCTCTCACCGACATACTTACTGAGTACATCAGAGCACTTGATGTGCATGATATCCATACCGTGGGTTTCAGCTAAGTGATGTACCCAGCCTGTTTTGCCTGTACCTGGGGGACCATTGAGTAACACTCTGACAGGGAGGCTGTTGGCTATCGCGGTGTCGATATCATTGATAATGGACTGTGTATCTTGCCCGTCGATGGCGTTAAGGTTTAAGCAACTCGGGTCAAAGCTTAGCTGGCCTTGATATTTAGCCGCTGGTGGGGCTTCCCCGCAGGCTTCAAGGGTGGCATCAATAACGTCCAATACCACGATTTCAGCCTCATCCCCTGTTAAGGCTAAGGTACTCGCCACATGGGCGGCGTTCGCAATATAAGCAGGGGCGGCATTAGATTTGCTGGCTAACACCAAGCGAAATGCATCCGATACCTTAAGTGATTTGAGCATGGTTTTACTCATGGCAAAGCTAAAGGCTTCATCGGGTACAGGAATTTCCATCACTAGCTTAAAGCGGCGTATGTAGCTTGGCTCCAATAGCGATACATGGTTGGTAATCCAAATAGCAGGTACAGGATTGGTTTCCAGTAAGCGCATTAAGCCTTCTTTGGAGTAATGTTCATCGGCATGTTTAAACACGCTTTCGCACTCATCAACCAATAACAGGCTTTCATCTGAGCCATCGAGCAAGCTTTGCAGTAGATTAAGGTAGGTTAAGCGTTGGCTAGTCGGCTCTTTACTCAAGAACTCATCAGTCACTTTGCCATCCTCAAACTGCACACTTTGCACTTCCACTAAGCTGCGCCGCAGTGCCTTTGCTAAGGTGCGAGATAGCTCGGTCTTGCCTGTTCCCGCTGCCCCATAGAGTAAAATGTTAACGCCTTTCAGCCGCTGAGCCATGGCCGCTCTTAGATAGCGATACACTAAATCGGCATTCACATGCTCAAATTGTTTAAGCTTGAACTGCGCCGTAGGGCTGTGCTTAATAATCGGCGCGAGCAAGGATTCACGGCGAGTGAGCTTTTCAGTCACCAGCAATACCCTAAACGGCTCCGGTATTCTCAACAAATGCGGTAGGAGTAATGCTGCTCCCTCAATAAAGCGATTACGGGCTAAAGGTTCTAGCTGCTCATGGATATCATCACTGTTGAGTCCCGTTTCTTGCTCTAACCAATGAATGAGAATATCCGTATCATGGTCAGCTAGCAGGTTAAGCAACTCTTTGAGTCCCGCATTGGCATTGAGCACGATGATGAGCACCATCATGGGTTTCATCGCGGCATCTAGCTTAAACAGTTCACACAGAAACCGCGCATTGTGCTGCACCGTTTCTGCCATGACAGGGTAATTATCCTTAAGCGGAAACAGCGCTAGGGTGCTGTCGATATCATGATTAATGCCATGTTGTAGCTTGATACCCACGAGCGAGTTAATCGCATAAGACGGCATATACTCAAAGCCATAATTGACGGCTGACAGTAATAAGTCTTCGGCGATTTGAGTTGCAAGGTAATAACAATGCTTAGCGTGTTTAGCGATGGGTTTGACGTTTATCATCGACTGCCGCGCCCCCGTTTAATGGGCTTTTCAGGCGGAATGTAATCCAGCATCGCAGCGGCTTGCTTCATAAACGCATGGTCACGTTTATCGTAAATGGTGGTGGTACTGATATCGGCGTGTCCTGCCATTTGGCGCACGGTATTGATATCCACATTTTGCTCAAGCAAGCGAGTAATAAAGGTACGGCGTAAATCATGGGGTGATACGTTATCCACCCCTAGCTCATACAAGGTATCTTTAACTAACCGATACAAGGCCGTTGGGGTGGTTGGCTCAGATAACTTAAGTTTGCCAGTTAGCGTCGACTTACAGACTAAATACCCCTGCTGGCGCTGACGTAACTTAAGCCATGCCAATAGATTTTGCTCTACCCACTCAGGTAAGAACAAGGTGCGACTCTTATTACCTTTACCTGCTGCCACGGTCAGGGTATGCAAGTTGGCATCATAGTCGTGTAGCATCAACGCCGATAACTCACTGCGGCGCAATCCAGTACCCAAAAACAGGCTGAATATCAGCAAATTACGGGTAGCAAAGGTGCCTTTTTGCGTTTTGCAGTAATCCAATACCGCGGTCACTTGCTCTGTGCTTAACGGCGTACCTTGATGCTCACCGTGCTTTACTTGATTAATGGTCTGCAAGTTTGCGACCTGCGATAAATCGGCTTTGTTCATCAAGGCCGCCACTTTGACGATATTCTTAATCGCTATCATGGCGCGGTTGATGGAACGGGCTGACCACTGCGCATGGGTCATCACTGCGCGTATTTGCAGTGCTTGTTGATAGTCAATCTGACACAGCTTGTCATCGAGACTGTCTTCTTGCCACTGCATGAGTCGCGCAATACTGCGCATTTGTGAGCTGATAGAGTGCTGACTATTAATAGACAGGCGGCTCAAATACAGCGCATAAGGGGTCGCTGTAGTCATAGAGAACTCCAGTAAGTATATTAAGTTGAATTGTGTTTAGAGGGTTGAACGAGAAGGGAAAAGTGATACTAGAAACACGTTCATAATATCACTTGTAAGCCTAAATTTCAGCCACTGTTTTTGACACGGTTAGGAACAATAAAAAGGGGAGCTAAGTTGCTCCCCTTGAACCTTTGATTGGCTTATTTACTCACATTTTTAATAAGCATACTGTACAGTTCGTTAAACTTAGCCCTTAACTTATATGGCTGGCTATGCTTTGAGGCTTTATTTGAATGTTCCATCATTAACCCCTTAACATTCAACAATTCTTTGTGAACCGCTTCTTTGATTTCCTCTGACTTCAGAGGCATTAGCCTGCATTTTTCGATATAACGTTTCATCTTGCGGCGTTCATCTTTTGGCAAGCGCTGCAAAGCAGGTTTTAGCCCGCAAGCTATGATAGCAATAATGGTATGTGGATGTAGATTGGTTAATGGCTTCAAAGCATTTAAATCATATACCTCGATACGCTTAAGATAATCACATGGACCTAAGAAAGCAGATAACTCATGTAACATACAGTTAGGTTTTAATTGGGCTTCAAGGCGTGTCTCCGGCTCACCGGTTGTCATAAGATTTTTCGCCTTACAATTCGCAGTGCGGTCATAAGCAACCAACCTAAATTTAGCCTTCCTATTTCCGAAATAGTAACTTCCAATATCACCATTTTTTGCAAAAGCAATCATAGATGTTTGTGATTTTGCTAGGTTAAAACTTAGCTCATTTATTTGAATCGCTAAATCATGGGCGATATCAACAGCAGTGACTTTCATATTATCACTAGCTAGAAGTCCATGATCTGAAACTATATGTTCAAGCCATTGTCTTGCTATAAAAAAGTGTTTTCGTTTTAGCGGAAACCCATTAAAACTTAGCCTGATGAAAGGCCTATTCTCTGCATAGGGGGCAACTTGAATGAACAAGTGAGGTACACCATTTTGTGGTCGTGCCCAATCTATAATTTCTAGCAAAGGTAGCTTAATACAGTAGCGATAGCCGCCTGAAGACTTAAGAACTTGCGACTGTGCTAGTTGATGGTGTTTAGCTATTGATTTAGCAATCTCAATGATGTTGTTGGCGATATTATGCTTGCAAAGTTCATCTAAGCAACGCATGACGATTACTAAGTTATCGCATAGAACGGCATTCAGAATATTAGCTATAAACTTATTCATATGATGCCTCCAAAGTCTTTAAGTGTTTGGTCAGTAACTTGATAGCTTTTTTGACGGCCTTAAGTTTCTTGCCTGCGTCAGTATCGATAAACGCAGCGATTATGGCTTTGCTACTTTTGAATTTGTCAGCCTTAATCTTGAACTGTTTAAGGAATTGGCGATGGCTTTCACTTTGTTTGACTTTCTCTGTGTTGGATTGTTTAGCCGATATCTTAGCCTTCGCATCAGAGTCTAGAGTTTCATCGTCGCTATCATCAAAATCTAGATCCGCATCCTCTTTGACTTCATCATTTACTTCAACATCTAGACCATCATCAGAATTATCTTTATCGAGTAGGTCAAGTGAACGCATCGCGGCTTCGACTATCTTGCGGGTGTATTTACCGTTGATAGTAATGTCCTCACCGTGTTCTTCTTCAATATGCTCAACCACATCTTGAATTTCTTCATCTGTTAAGTCCTTCATTGGTAGCATTGAGTTGTCACTAAAGAAACCAATAGCATGTGGTCCGTTAACCACATGCGCTACTCTTGCAGCCCAAACTTGTTTGAGCGCGACGTCATACGAGATTTTGAGATTATTTTCGACATAGGCTTTAAAGTCCGCATAACCAAGTTTTTTATAACCTTTATTCTCATGTATGATGAATAGTGCTTGCTTGAGTTCAATTTGCGATGTTTTAACGATACTACCTAAGTGTTTAACGTGATCACGAGAGAGTTTAAATGTACCGTCAAAGGCGGATTTAAATTCGTCATCGTTTTTGAATAATTCTGATACCAACTTCGACTTTGGAAATGATTTATTCGAGCCGTCATCTTTGATAGCGTGTTTGTTTTTGACAGCTAACGACGTTGATTTCACTTTCTTAGTTTTCTTCGGTTTCTTGTTAGCGTGCTTAGTTGCTGGCGCTTTTGCATCGCTAATTTGTTTACGTTTAATAGCCATTGTAAATCTCCTAATTGAATCTGTTTGTGTGATCGGTGTGAACCGATCTCCTGATTTACAGATTCGATTTTTCATCACTGAATCACCTTTCTCTGCAATCACAGATCCGTTTACAGATTACAATTTGTAGCTATTTAGATACTGCTATCTAGTGCTGTGTCTACTCGTTCATAACTGCAAGCTTTCAGTTTTAGAGATAGCTATTAGTGATGATGACTACAATCATTCTGGATAGATATGTTCTAGAAACACCTTATTAGACAATGAATTATGTAGGAATTATGATTTAGATGCATAGACGGGACGATGCTTTGAATTATGCTAAATTAAATAGGTGAACGCTAAATTCGACGGGACGACGATTGATTTTTCTCGTTGGCGATTTACTTCATCGATATGATGAATTTGAGCTGCAAAAATCTGAAATTAAGACGGGACGACGAATTTGTTTTCGGTTGAGCTTTATCATAATGCTTTACCGACGGGACGATGAATTGATTGACTGTTTATGTGATCGGCTTTAGTTTTGTTAGTGCGTATGGGGCGTAGTTACTGTAGTAATCTCGTAGTCAAGGAAATGGTATGTTAGCTAACCGAAAATTAAATTTTAACTTTATTAACCAGCATATGGAGGAATGGTTCAAGGCCCTTAAAGTTCATAATGAACAAGTTATTGAGAGACGTTGTAGACAGTTACTTAATAGTAAAAATAAACTACCAAAGGAACAATTTGCAGAGTTTCAGGTATGTATCGATAAAGTAAAAAAGCCTGCATGGGAAAATTATCTTAGAAGGTGTCGTGATAAAAAATATGAGAAAGGTCGGGGCAGAATTTCAATCAATAAATCGACACAAGAGCAGTTAGACGAGTTAAGAAAAAAACTTGATGCTGATTCATATGACACTTTGATTGTTACATTAATTGATACTTATAAAAAAGCAAATCGGACTAAAAGTGCTCTACCTAAACCGAAGAGAAAGTAAAAATATTCGAAAGAGAATTTAGTTAATCACGACAATCATGTCTACAAATTTGAACTTTAAATATTGGTGTAGTGACTCGATATTTATCTAGGGCGAGAACGTTTTAGGTGCACGAGTTGCTTGCAAAATGAGCTAAGGCGTGACAAATAATCGAAAGCTGCACGGTTGGATACAATAAAGATTCTTATTAAATGTATGATTTAAAAGCTGAATACTCTTAGAGTTATTTTAAGGACTCATCTTAGAAGCTGTAGTTGAACAAGTCTCACTTTTTTATGCTAGGCATGGCTTATCGCAAATAGCTGTGATTGATAGTTTAATTTTACTATCATTTCAGATTGTGCAATTCTGCGATACTCACTTTAATTTATTGTTTTATAGGTTTTTATGAGCAAGTTTGATCTATTAAATACCGAAATGACTTCTTCTGAGGCCACCGAGTATTTAGAAAAAATACAAGATAGTTTGGATGAGATCTATGTAGCCGATAAACCGCCATCAGGTGAGGCCGGTACGATATGGCGATATTTTTGGGGAAACCCTCGCACTATTACACCACTTACTATGTACTTAAGAGGAATATTTTGGGCAGAAATAGATACTAGCGAGATTTTATTGAAGGAGCAAGCAAAGAAATTAAGAGCTAAATCACAGAAAAAAATCAAGACGCAAGCTCAAAAAGAACAAGAAGAAAAAAATGAAATATCTATAAATAACAATAAATTAAAAAAAGAGAATGATGAATTAAAAAGCCAACGAAAAAATGAAAAAAATGAGTTGCGTCGGTTTAAATTTATAGAAAGGTGTAAAAAGCACCCGCGTATGGAAGTTGCCCAAGCTAGAGATATTAATTTTCTATACAAAAGATTGAACGAATACACATCCATTAATCTTGAAGAACTTGAGTCATACAGACTGCAAAAGCAGCTTAAGGACGATTTACCGTATGACTCGAATGATTAAAACTCTTTTAAGTGTCCTTAAGTGCTAGAGGGATTACTACTTATCTAGCATTTATATGTCGTATTAGTTTGACTTGTTAGTCAGAAAACGGCCTGCTTTAGTTGAGCACTAAAGAGGACTCGTACTACCATATATTTATCCTATATGTGGTGTATCGCACTCGAGTACTAACGCGCTGAAGCCCGCATGCTTGATAATATCAGCCGCGGTCTTTGTTGCTTTTTATGGAGTGCTGCTGTCTGGTATCTTTTTCTAACATATTGACGTTTGTGTGGAAAACGTGCTTTATACCAAGTTTAAAGTATCGTACTTTAATTACTATCAATGGAATTGTGGGCTTGTAGCAGAGGGAAAGTAAATGAGTAAATTGCTAGAATGGAAGTTTGACGTCATCAATGATTCTCTTGATAAACTATTTGTTTTGGTTGAGAAAAATGAACATCCGCGGATGCTGGATGACTTGAATGCTTTTGTTAAAAAGACGGGCAAGCTTGAACTAGAAGACAGTTCATTCATGTCTATAAATGATTGGTTTGATTATTTAAGCCCTGAAACCCTCAAAAGCTTTAAAAGGACAATGTACGAAAAACGTAGGAAGAAAATCCGCCTTAAACATGAGACTCAGGTGGCGCTTCAGACATTGAAGGAAGTACTTAAACTCAAAAGTGTTAACGATGTGATTTTATATTTGTTGGATATATATAACGAAGGTTCAGAAATAGGTGGCCCAAGACCCTATGTGCATACTATGTCTGAATCATTGTACGATAAGTTTGATGAGCCAATTTTACCATTGTATCCCAGAGCTAGAGTGGCAATGTGCTCGTGATCGTTAAGGTGCTAGAGAAGCTTAACTAAAGGAATTTATGTCATGGGAAGACGCTACAGACGCAGAAGCCACGCCAACCAAATAATATCAGACGCGGTGTTTATCGTTAGTCGGTTGTCTTGGTATGGTGCTTTCCTATATGGCCTAATCACGTTCCTACTCTTCTACTATGCCGTTCCCTATTGGTTAAGCTCTGTGCATGCCACTCAGGTGGGAACTAGTATTAACCAAGGCCTAGAAGTCATTAATCACCGTTGGATACGCGTATTTCATTATGTGGGTATTGCTTGTGGCGTGGCAGGGTTGCTTTTCACTGTTCGCAATTATTTTGTATTGCCAACAGCCCAACGTAATGAGAGGAGCTTTGCAGGGCTTTTAGCGCGATTTTTAGGACATCATTGGGATTAGATTTACTAAGAAGATCCTATCACCCAATTTACTAACAAAACAAGGAGGTCCTAATGTTAGATCCACTTTCTATTGCAACAAGTTTCTCAACGATAGTTGGGTTACTCAGTAACTTTAAAAGTGAGCGTTCAGGTGGGCAACTATCCGAATTTATTACATGGTTAAAGGAAAAGCACCACGAAGATGTTGTTTCTGGCATTGAGCAGAATCAGATGTTGTCTCGTCAGCTTCAATCTCTTTTAGTCTTGAATCATCACGATTTAGTGACGCGACTAGATTCACTGGATATGATTTTGGCCTCAATTGCTACGAATATCGACACCTTTTCTAGCCTTGCTACAACCATTCGGCCTGATAGTATTTTTTCAGAACAAGCCATTTCAATTGTTAAGCAATTTGTAGTCTCAGGAGCTAGTGAGATTTGGGAATCTAGTGAATTAGGAACTAGAGAGCCTGCATTTATATTTCTAGGTGGCTCTGGCCGAGTAAATATTAATGAGCCGAGATTTGTAGAAGACGATCTCAAGACTCTAGTTGAGTTTGGAATTCTTCGGTTGGATTATGGGAGTAAAGGGACGAGAAAATTCATCATTACTCGCAAAGCGGTTCAGTTGGTTGCATAGTGCTCATAAAACTGTACAAAAGAGAAGGTGTATAATGCAATATCGTATGCGCTCAGTTTCACTCGCGTTATTGACACTAGTTATTGTCAGTGGCTGTTCTAGCGTGCCTATTGATTGGAATGCAATGGATGGCAGTAAATCAAATGGTACTGTAGAACTTGCATACGAATATCGCCCTATTTTAGATACTCCGCCAAGTGATGATCATGATGCAAATTTAATAGCAAATCAAAAATGTCAGGGGTGGGGGTATTTGAGCGCTGAAGCTTTCGGTGGTGCCACTAAATCCTGTGCTAAAACATATAATGGCGATTGTGTGAGGGTTAAAGTTACAAAGGTGTTTCAATGCCTCAAGTAGTTAAGTGAATAGCCCTTATCATCAACCTTACTTGCACTGAGAGAAATCTTTACTATCGTCATATTGATAAAGGTATTTCAATTCTCTGGCTAAGGATGGCTAATTCATGATTTTCCGACCTATACGGGTTCTAGTCACTTCAATCCTGTTAACCTTGTTCGGTTTTATAGCCATGTTTGTATACACGTTAATGCAGCCACAGTGTATTGATGACTTAGCAGAGATAAGCGAGATTGCATCCCTCCGAGCTGAACAAGGCTATACCGACCCAATGAACATTAACGTGACCTTCGATAAAGAGAAGAACCAATGGTGTTACATTGAGGTCGCTGAATAATTCTTGCTAGCTGCTATTCTACGACTATAATTACTGTATGTAATCACAGTGGTTTATTGCTATGCGTGTTATCCCTATTCCTGCCCGTGCAGGTATTACTGGTTTTGAGTCACCTGCTGCTGAATACACGCAGCTAGGTCTAAGCTTGGATGAGTTATTGATTGAACATCCAAGTTCGACTTTTCTCGCCTTTGCAGAAGGGGATTCGATGCAAGATGTCGGCATCTTTGATGGTGACTTACTCATTGTTGACCGCCACGAGACTGTACGTAATGGCGATGTGATTGTTGCCAGTTTAAATAGGGAGTTTATTTGCAAAATCATTGATATACCCCGCCGTTTACTGCTTTCCTCCAATCCACAACACCAGCCTGTCATCATTCACGAATACGATGAATTTAGTATTGAAGGGGTTATTACTCGTTCTATCCGTTGCCACCGTAAAAGTCCCTTATTGAGTGAAAAGTAGATGTTTGCGCTAGTCGATGCCAATAGCTTCTACTGTAGCGCGGAACAGGTGTTCCGGCCTGATTGGCGTGGTAAGCCTGTTGTTGTACTCAGTAATAACGATGGGATGATTGTTGCTGCCAATAGACAGGCTAAAGAAGCGGGTGTTCAGAAGTTTGTGCCTTACTTTCAAGTTAAAGCACTCTGCGCTAAGCGTGGTGTTATTGCTTGTTCGTCTAACTATGAACTGTATGCTGATTTGTCTAGCAAGATGATGGACATCATCGGCCGCTTTGCACCTGAGCAGCATGTCTACAGTATCGATGAAACCTTCCTGTCGTTTAAGAATTGTTATCCTGCAATAAAGTGCCTGCATACCCAAGGACAATTGATAAGGCGAGCTGTATGGAAAGAAGCTCGTTTACCTGTTTGTGTGGGGATTGCTGAAACCCTGACGCTGGCGAAACTAGCTAACCATGCTGCTAAGAAGATAGAGGGCTATAAAGGTGTCTGTGTTATCGACAATGACCAAGGCCGAATCGCTATTTTAAAGCAGCTTGCAGTGGGTGATGTTTGGGGGATAGGACGTAGGCTTAGCGCTAAGCTCGAACTGATGAATATCCGTACTGCGTTTGACCTCGCTAACATGCCAGCAGGATTAGCCCGTAAACAGTTCAGCATTGAAGTCGAGCGTACTGTACGCGAGCTTAACGGCCAAGTATGCAAGGTGTGGGATGAAGCTAGGGCTGATAAAAAGCAGATATTCTCGACAAGAAGCATGGGTGAGCGCATCACAGATTTTGAGTCATTATTGCAAGCATTGAGTAAGCACGTGGGGATTGCGGCGGCTAAAGCGCGTAAGCAAGGCTCAGTCTGCAAGACTATACTGTTATTTGCCACTAACTCTCCCCATGATGAGCGCCCTGTTAGCTATAAAACAGTGGTGCATTTTCCTTGTCCAACTAACTGTACTGTCGAGTTGACTAAGGCTATCTGTGAAGCCGCACCTAAGCTATTTCGTGAAGGTGTACGCTATTACAAGATAGGCGTAGGTTTGATTGACTTAACGAGCGAGAAACATAGCCAATTAGACTTGTTCAATCCTCCCACCGCAAAGCCAGCACTAATGCTTACACTCGACCACATTAACCAACGATATGGTAGTGATACCCTGTTTATTGCTGCTCAAGGCATAGAGCATAAATGGGCAATGCGGAGGGACTTATTGACGCCTCAATATACGACTAAGTGGCGAAGTGTCCCCCGTATCAAGTGCTAACTAGGTTATGCCCCTAAGTGTGCCACGGCTCGAAGATCAGCCCTTTGTTATCTGATAATTTGAGATACATAAAGTAATGGGTACCCAAAAGTAAGACCTGACCATGAGGGATTGCAAACATCGTTACAGTGAATCAGACTTGCCTAGTCTGATTCTGCGCGTAAAGCTGCCATTTGGTGTTAGCTTCGGATTATGCGCTTTCTACCCAAAACTTAGTTTCGATAAACAGTGTACTTGTAAAAATCGAACACTCAGTAAAATCGGCGTTTATAGTTTATTTTAGAGTTACTTCCAACATCGCTCTAACATCGTTAGTTTCCCGTAAATGTTTTACGCCAAGCACTTGGGCTAACGTGAAAACGTTGATTAAAATGTTGCCTAAATGACGTTGCAGTCTGAAAACCAACCATTTCAGACACTTTTTCTACAGAAAGTCTTGTACTTTCAAGAAGCTCAAGGCTACGTTGCAGACGAGTGCTTACAAGCCATTTTCCAAATGACATACCGGTAGCGTTGTTGAAATGCCGAGTAAAGGTACGACGACTCATAAATAATTGATCTGCTAAATCAGCGATGGAATATTGTTTGTCGAGGTTTTCACGTAAATAATCCAGTAACCTATTGACCTCTGCATCTTGAGTTGATTTTGGGATAGGTTGTGCAATAAATTGTGCCTGACCGCCTTCTCTGTGTGGCGGTACAACCAAGATGCGCGCAACTTTATTCGCTGTTTTTGTCCCATAAAAAGACCTCACAATATACAAGCAGCAGTCTAAAGCCGCGGCTGTACCTGCAGACGTGACTACACGGTCGCTTTCAACATAAAGTGCGTTCGTATTTAGCTTTATATTTGGAAAACGAACAGTAAAATCGTCCTCTGCCATCCAATGAGTAGCAGCTTCTTTTTCATCTAATAGCCCTGAGTAGGCTAATGCGTAAGCACCATAGCAAAGCCCCACGACCATAGCTCCTCTTGCATGAGCTCTAACCAATGCTTCAGAAATATTAGAAGTAGGCGCACTGTCTAGGTCATGCCACCCTGGAATGACGACTATATCTGCCAACTCAACGAGTTCTAATCCACCATCAGGCTGAACTGTCATCCGATTGTCAGTGTGTTGTGGCTTACCATCAATTGACACTATCTTTAAGTTAAAAATGGATTTGCCATCTGGCTGCATCGAAAAAACGGCTTGAGGCACAGCGACATGAAACACGCTGAAATGAGGGTAGAGAATCAAAGCGACAGTTGGTACTTGCATGTGCAAAGCGCTCCCAAGTGAATAGTCATATCATTATTTGGCCCAATTGTTTCGATATTTGTCACTTGGGTCAATATTCCCTCTCGTAAATACTGAGGATAATGTCTCATATTTATCAACTGCCAAAGAGATACATTATGAAAAACAAAGCTATCACCATCCTACTTACCTTAGGGCTTGCAACCATCATAAATAGCACCAATGCATTAGCTGAATCGGCTCCAACGCTGCATTCAGAACCACAGCAGATTCACTTTCAGCATATCCGAAATGCAACATCTAAACTCACTTATGGTGACACAACATTCTTAATCGACCCTATGCTGGCAAAGAAAGATACCTATCCTGGTTTTGCCGGTACTTACCGTAGTGAAATACGTATACCAATGATCGATTTACCCATGTCAGCTAAAGCTGTAATTGACAATGTAGACGCCGTTATTGTTACTCACACACATCTTGATCATTGGGATGATGCAGCACAAAGTGTAATACCTAAAACGATGCCTTTATTTGTTCAAAATGAAGAGGATGCAAATACTATTCGCGCTCAAGGCTTTAAAGATGTGCGTGTGTTAGGCATTAAAACTCAGTTCAATGGCATTAGTTTAACCAAAACAGGTGGGCAGCATGGCACGGATGAAATGTATGCAATCCCAGAGTTAGCTAAATTGTTAGGAGAAGCTATGGGGTTGGTTTTACAAGCAGATAATTACAGTACTGTATATTTTGTCGGTGATACCATTTGGCGTAATGAAGTGGAAAATGCTCTAAATGAATTTAAGCCTGAAGTAGTTGTTCTTAACACGGGTGATGCTCGTTTAGACGGCCTTGAAGGTTCTATTATCATGGGTGAACAGGACACTCTTCGAACTATTAAGCATGCACCTCAAGCTAACATTGTTGCTGTACACATGGATACGGTCAATCACGCAGCACTGACTCGTAAAGAGCTCAGGGAGTTCGTGGAAGAAAAAGGCATAGAAAAACAAGTATTAATTCCTGAAGATGGTGAATCGTTGAAGTTATAAGTATAGCTTCTTGATTAATTAGTTGTGAGTGATAAAGGGGTAAGTGGGGACTCGAAGTCGTGAGCGAGTGAATCACTCTGTACCAGACTGATTCACGCGAGCCCCTAAAACCCGTCCCTATCCCCCGTTTACGGCTATTCTGGGGCGGTTTTTTCCCTTAAGATGAATCAAATCTCTAGAGAATTGATTCATGTCCCTGTTATACCTATTCCGACTGGTTATATCGAGCGTTGATTAGTTTGTAGCTAAACGAAGCATTACTAATAGAATAGCTAATCCGAATCTGGCTAATAACAGTGAATTATCTAACAAGGTTTTGTCCAAAAGTGAGTTTGAAAATGATCAAACTTAATTATGAGAAACTGAAATTCGTCCTCAGATAAATTATCAAACAATAGCGGTATTACCGTTCATGACACCCATAATTTTTATCAAACTTTATTATGGTCGTACAACAGGTAATCCTACTAGGCGGCTTACGCCTGATATTTGTTCAGGGCTCCACTTGAGAGATAAGCCAAACTCAACATAGTTGATAGTTTTTTGTGAGATCTGATTTTTAGCCGCACAGCGTCGTCTATGTTGGGCTCGCCGCTGAGCAACATTTGGCTCGTAAGTGCCATTGATAGTATGTCGTCTCAACTCTCGGCTGATACTGGAATGGCTAACATTGAGTCGTCTACCGATCTCTCTATAACTTAAATGTTGGCTCAGATAGGCTTGAATCTGGTATCGTTGTCCTTCGATCAACTGCTTGTAGCTCATGGTAATACTCTAATTGTTTGGCGACGTTAGAATACCACCTATGGGCAGTTGATCTCTCGCCACCTACTCAACCATGAGTGGTGCACTTATTATCTGAATTTGCGGTTAAAAACTGGCCTAACTCTTGTATTGCTACTAGAGTATTAGATAGCTATCTAACAGGGCCGGATTATACATTGTTAAATTGGTTAACAAACCTATCCAGTCGAACGAATTTCATTCGATTATGGATGATTTATATCAATCAATAATCTCGCATTAAGTCGACTTAAGAACAAAATAGCTAAATGTTAACAGAATTTACAAAGCATAATCTCACCCTGAG